>NZ_LRIB01000001.1:0-102560 GCF_001758715.1 Janthinobacterium sp. HH104
GCTTAACTGCGAGACTGACAAGTCGAGCAGGTACGAAAGTAGGACATAGTGATCCGGTGGTTCTGTATGGAAGGGCCATCGCTCAACGGATAAAAGGTACTCTGGGGATAACAGGCTGATTCCTCCCAAGAGTTCATATCGACGGGGGAGTTTGGCACCTCGATGTCGGCTCATCACATCCTGGGGCTGTAGCCGGTCCCAAGGGTATGGCTGTTCGCCATTTAAAGTGGTACGTGAGCTGGGTTTAAAACGTCGTGAGACAGTTTGGTCCCTATCTGCCGTGGGCGTTGGAAATTTGAAGGGGGCTGCTCCTAGTACGAGAGGACCGGAGTGGACGAACCTCTGGTGTACCGGTTGTCACGCCAGTGGCATTGCCGGGTAGCTAAGTTCGGAAGAGATAACCGCTGAAAGCATCTAAGCGGGAAACTTGCCTTGAGATGAGATTTCCCAGAGCCTTGAGCTCTTTGAAGGGTCGTTCGAGACCAGGACGTTGATAGGCTGGGTGTGGAAGTGCAGTAATGCATTAAGCTAACCAGTACTAATTGCCCGTACGGCTTGTCCCTATAACCTTAGCAGGTACAGAGGATAAGACGGTACAACGTTGCGTGTGTGTTGATACTACCAGTCATTACCCCAATCTTTGCTTCTTCCAGATTCAGGCTTTGTCGCTCCACCGAGGACAAATGCCAGTACAAGTTATGCCTGATGACCATAGCAAGTTGGTCCCACCCCTTCCCATCCCGAACAGGACCGTGAAACAACTTTGCGCCGATGATAGTGCTGCAACCAGTGTGAAAGTAGGTTATCGTCAGGCTTGTTATTCGCAGTAAGAGAAAAACCCGTCAAGCAATTGGCGGGTTTTTTTTCGTCTGGGGGTTTTGTGGGGCGCCGCGGGTGGTGTCGGCTTACGCGCTGCGCGCTAAGCCGACCTACGGTCAGATCCCCTTGCGCGTTGGCGCTGACGCTTGCGTGAGCGGCATGGAGGGTCCGACCCCGGTTGTTGTTATTTACGTCCAATGGTTTTCTGCATGGCATCGATCGCGTGCTACCTTGAAAGGGATATCTTGTCTGCTGTGCATACACTGGAACAATTACGTGCTGGCCAACTGGCCGGCTTGCGCCGCCTGAAACTGTCCTGCGGCTTGACGACATTTCCCCGCGAAATCTTCGACTTGTCCGACAGCCTGGAAATCCTCGACCTGTCCGGCAACGCGCTGTCCACATTGCCCGACGATTTGCCGCGCCTGCACAAGCTGCGCATCATTTTTTGCTCGGATAACCTGTTCACCACCTTGCCGGCCGTGCTTGGTTCATGTCTAGCCCTGGAAATGATCGGTTTCAAGGCGAACCGGATACGCCACGTACCGGCCGCAGCCTTGCCGCCGAGGCTGCGCTGGCTGACCCTGACCGACAATGCCATCGAATCCATGCCGGATGAGCTGGGCAAGTGCAGTCAATTGCAGAAACTTATGCTGGCGGGGAACTGCCTGAGCCACTTGCCAGCTACCCTGGCGGCTTGCCACCGACTGGAGTTGGTACGCATTGCCGCCAACCGTTTCCCGGCGCTGCCCGAGTGCCTGCTATCCTTGCCACGCCTGAGCTGGCTCGCGTATGCGGGCAATCCCTTTACGGAAGCGCGTGAGCTGGCGGCCCTGGCCGGTACGGGAGCGGCTGGCGTGGCATGGCAGCGCCTGGAACTGGCGCAGCAGCTGGGCGAGGGCGCATCGGGCGTGATTTACCGTGCCCGTCTCGATGGCGTCAATGACGTGGCCGTCAAAGTATTCAAGGGAGCGATGACCAGCGACGGCTTGCCGCGCAGCGAGATGGCCGCCTGCGTCGGCGCCGGTGCGCATCCGGGCCTGATTCCCATCCTCGGGACGCTCGATGCGCATCCGCATGGCGCGCTGGGGCTTGTCATGCCGCTCATCGATGTAGCCTACCGCAACCTGGCCGGTCCGCCGAGCCTGGAATCGTGTACGCGCGACGTGTATGCCGATGGCGAATGCTTTGAGGCACCGCAAGCGCTGGCCATTGCCCACGGCATCGCCTCGGCCGTGTGCCAGCTGCATGCGCACGGCATCGTGCATGGCGACCTGTATGCGCACAATATCCTGCATGCGGACGCTGGCGCCTGCTTGCTGGGCGACTTTGGTGCGGCGTCCATGTTTGCGCCCGGCTCGCCGCAAGGGGAGGTGCTGCAAGGCATAGAGGCGCGCGCCTTTGGCGTGCTGCTGGGCGAGTTGATCGCGCACTGTGCGACGCCCTTGCCCGGCCTGCAGGCCATGCTGGATGCTTGCCTGCAGGACGAGGTATTGCGGCGGCCCAAGTTCGACGCGATCGCTCGGGCAGTGCGGCACATGCTACCCGTATAAAAAATGGCGCAGCCTTCGCAGGCTGCGCCATTTTTATATCAGGCTGACAAGATTCAGCTTGCTACCAGGATTTCTTTTTCCGGCAGGGCGATCTGGTTGTCGACACTGAACTGGTAATCCTTGAAGACGTGTTCGGCCGTCAGGATCTGGTATTCGCCGTTGTCGAGCTTGTGCGTGGTGTCCTTCAGGCGATACGTGTAGTGGCCGCAGGTCCAGCAATTGAAGTTGCGCATGTGTGTGCACAGGCAAGTCTTGTCCATCACGACGACGGTTTTTTGCTCGGGATGAGCCGCCACTTCGCGGTTGTACGAGTTGATGTACGCGCAGTTGCCGGTCGCGTCGAGCAGATAGCCATACGATTCACAGCCTGGACGGATGCCGGCGCCGATGGCGGGCGTGTTCTTCAGCATGCGCATCGGGTAGCCGGTCGGCGAGACGCCATTGACGATGATGTCTTCTTCCGAGGCCTTGTAGTATTCCTGCTTGACCTTGTTTGGCAAGCCGCATTCATTCGTGACGGTAAAGCGCGTCGCCACTTGCACACCGGCCGCGCCCGCTTCCAGGAAGGAGACGGCATCGCTGCCCGTGAAAATGCCGCCAGCAGCGATCAGCGGGATATCCAGCTGTTCGGCCTTCAGATAGGCCAGCAGTTCCGCCGTGATCGTGTGCAGGTCGTAATTGGCCCAGTCCATGCCGAAACCCAGGTGGCCGCCGGCCAATGGTCCTTCGACGATGATAAAGTCAGGCAAACGGTCCAGCTTGGCGTTCTTGCGCAGGAAAATCTGCAAGGCGCGTACGGACGAGACGATGATACCCAGCTTGGCATCGCGGAAACGCGGATGGTCGGCCATCAGGGCGAACGAGCCGAAGTGCAAGCCGGCGGACAGGGTGATGCCGTCGATGCCGGCGTCCAGCGCCGCGTTCAGGCGCACGCGCAAGGTTTCGCGCGGGCCGTTCATGGTCAGCTTTTCCATGCAATTGACGAAAATCAGGCCATCGCCTTTTTTCGCTTCCATGGTGCGGCCGATATGCAGGCGCTGCGCTTCCGCCAAACGGCCCAGGTCGAACTGCACCACGGCCTTGTCGCTGTTATTGATGTTGAACTTGTACAGTTTCGTCTTGTCTTTGACGAAGGTGGTGTCGAAACGGCGATCCGACACGTCTTCCACCATGGCATCGGAGATATGCCCGATACCGTTCAGCCGGGCCGCTTCCAGCGCCAGCTCCGACGTGGAAATATCCACACCCATTCCGCCTATCATGATGGGCACATATTCTTTTTTGCCAAATCGCAGGCGGAAATCATCAACACGTTTCATTGCTATCCTTAGACTACCGTGGTTATCACTGAGCCAGATGTACGGTCAAGCCCGCCGCCGGTCAGGCGCGCGGGCGCATGTAGCTGTGCGCAGCTTCAATTCTACCCCAAGCGGGCAGGCGCTCCGAGGCAGCTTGCCGCCACGCCGGTGCAAGCGCAGGCCGCAGCGTGCGCATCATCGAAATTAATCGCGGAAATTGTTAAATTCCAGCGGCATGTCGGGCACGTCCTTGCGCAGCATGGCCATGGCCGCTTGCAGGTCGTCGCGCTTGGCGCCCGTGACACGCACGGCTTCACCCTGGATGCTCGCTTGCACTTTCATCTTGCTGTCCTTGATGACGCGCACGATTTTCTTGGCATCATCCGATTCGATGCCATTCTTGATCTTGATGATCTGCTTGACCTTGTCGCCGCCGATCTTCTTGATATCGCCTTCGTCGAGGAAGCGCACATCGACCTTGCGTTTGGTCAATTTGTTGGTCAGCACGTCGCGCACCTGGCTGAGCTGGAATTCCGAGTCCGCAAACGCGGTCAATTCGTTTTCCTTGTGTTCGACGCGGGCGTCGCTGCCCTTGAAGTCGAAGCGGGTCGTGATTTCCTTGTTCGATTGCTCGACTGCATTCTTGACTTCGATCATATCGGCTTCGGAGACTACATCAAATGACGGCATGGTCTGTTCCTTTTCTTGTTAAAGCGAGCGCACGCTCGGTGCGCTGGGCCTTGGCGGCTGATTCTGCGCCATGGGACGGCCCTGTTAAAGATGCGACATTTTAACGGACAACGGGCAAGTCGCCCTTGTCTTGCGCTGGTTTTTTGTCGGTTTCACTCTATAATCGAGCAAAATAATCGCTATCCCATGTCTGCAGAGCTCACCATCGAACACAATTACAACCTCCAGCGCCTGAATACCTTCGGCATCACGGCCAATGCGGCCGCCTACGTACGCATCACTTCGCAGGCCCAATTGCAGGCCGCGCTGCAAGATCCCGCCTTGTCCGCCATGCCGCGCCTGATACTGGGCGGCGGCAGCAACATCGTCCTGACCGGCGACTTTCCCGGCGCCGTGCTGCACATGGCCACGCGCGGCATGCGCCTGGCGCAGGCGGACTTCGAGACGATACTCGTCACGGCCGCGGCCGGCGAAAACTGGCACGATTTCGTGCAGTGGACCTTGGCGCAAGGCGTGGGCGGGCTGGAAAACCTGTCACTGATCCCGGGCACGGTGGGCGCGGCGCCTATCCAGAATATCGGCGCGTATGGCGTGGAAATCAAGGATTATCTGCATAGCGTGAGCGTCATGCACAGCGCCAGCGGCATCGTTTTCGACATGGACCGCGATGCTTGCCGCTTCGCCTACCGCGACAGCATCTTCAAGCAGGCGGACGGGCGCGAACTGATCGTGCTGGAAGTGACGTTTGCCTTGCCGGCCGAATGGCAGCCGAACTTGCGCTATGCGGAACTGGCGCAGGCCGTGGCTGAGCGCAATCTTGCCGAGCCGACGCCGCAACAGGTGGCCGACACGGTGATGGCGATCCGCCGGAGAAAATTGCCGGACCCGGCCGTGATCGGCAATGCGGGCAGTTTCTTCAAGAATCCCGTGGTATCGCGCGAACAGTGTGCGGCCTTGCTGGAACGTTTCCCTGCCTTGGTGCACCATGCGCAGCCCGATGGCACGGAAAAGCTGGCGGCCGGCTGGCTGATCGATCAATGCGGCTGGAAGGGAAAAAACCTGGGGCCCGCGGGAGTGTATCCCAAGCAGGCGCTGGTTCTGGTGAATAATGGCGGCGCTCGTGGCGCGGACATTACCCGGCTGGCGGAAGCGATACAGGATGATGTAGAGGCGAAATATGGCGTGCGCCTGTCGCCCGAGCCTGTTTTCGTCTGATTAACCGAAGTGGCAGACGTAATCCACGGTCTCGACCGTTTCAATATCAAAATAGCTATTGCCCGGGATACTGAATTGCGTGCCCGCGCCATAGCTGTTCCATTCTGTCGCGTCAGCCAGGCGCACCTTGCACAAGCCGCCGACGATTTCCATGATTTCCGGCGCGCCCGTGTTGAAGCGCAACGATGACGGGAAAATCACACCCACGCTTTTCTTCGTGCCATCGGCCAGGATGACGTTGTGCGAGATGCATTTGCCGTCAAAGTAGATATTCGACTTCTTGACGACGCTGACATTGTCCAGTTGTGTGCTCATGCTTCACTTTCCTTGCTGTTAAAAATCAGTCGCGAACGTCATTGGCGCTCAGCACGCTGTTGCGTCCGCCGCGCTTGGCCGCGTAAAGGGCCTGGTCGGCGCGGTTGATCAGTTGCTCGATCGTCGAGTCCGGCGACGGCACGACGGTGGCCACGCCGATCGAGATGGTGACAATGCCCTTGCTTGCCGCCGGGTTTTCGATCTGCAAGCCTTCCAGATGACGCCGGCATGCTTCGGCGATCTGCAGCGCACCGGCCGCTTCCGTTTCCGGCAGGATCAGGGCGAATTCTTCGCCGCCATAGCGGGCGGCCAGGTCGGCCGGGCGTTTCAAATGTTCCGTCAGCACGGCGGCGACCTTTTTCAGGCCCAGGTCGCCCGCCAGGTGGCCGAAGTGGTCGTTATAGCTTTTGAAATGGTCGATGTCGCAGAACAGCAGGCTCAGCGGCGTCTTGTCGCGCTGGCCCCGCTGCCACTCGAATTGCAGGGTTTCATCGAAGCGGCGCCGGTTGGCGATGCCCGTCAAGCCATCGAGGGCTGCTAGTTTCTGTAGTTCAATATTCGCATCGGCCAGGTTCTTTTGGCTTTCGCGTAGGAAACGAAAAGCCTGGTCGCGCTGCAAGCGGCTGATGTGCGCGTTGGAATGGTAGCGTATGCGCGCCAGCAGTTCCAGCCGGTCCGGCAGTTTCACCACATAATCGTTGGCGCCGACGGCAAAGCTGTGGGCCTTCAGTTTCGGGTCATCCTTGGCCGACATCACGATGACGGGCACATGCGCGAGCGCCTCGTTTTCGCGGTACAGCTGGATCAGGGCGAAGCCGTCGATGCCAGGCATCACGAGGTCTTGCAGGATGACGGTCGGTTGCAAACGCAGTGCCGTGTCCAGCGCCTGCGTGGCATCGGTCACGTAATGAAATTCGACATCCTGCTGGTCGCTGAGCATGCGCCGGACTGCTTCGGCAATGATCAACTGGTCGTCCACCAGCAGCACGCTGACCTTGAATTCGGTCAATGCGGGCTCATGCTGGGTGAAGCTGGAGGAGAATTCTGGCATTGCATTCTTTTCAGATGTTAGGGGAGGGCTCCCACCCATTGTTGAGCTTGGCGCCCAGGCGGCTGCGCAGGCTGGCGCCTATTCTATCCAATGGCAGGATTTGCTGCGCCGCATCGAGTTCCGCAGCCGCGCGCGGCATGCCATACACGGCGCTGCTGGCCTGGTCTTGCGCAATCGTCGTCTTGCCGGCGCGGCGCATGGCCAGCAAGCCATCGCCGCCGTCGCGCCCCATGCCTGTGAGCAATACACCGATGGCATCGCCGCGCCAGTGCTGCGCCACACAGTTGAAGAAGACATCGACGGACGGGCGGTAAACATAGTCGCGTGGTGCTGCATCGTAACCCAAACGATAATTTTGATCTAGCAGCAGGTGATCATTGGTCTTGGCGATCAGTACGCTGCCTGCCACCAGTTCGTCGCCCTCGGCGATCACGCGCACGGGCATGCTGAGCTGGTCATCGAGCCACTTGGCGAAGTGCGAAGCGAAGGTTTCATCGATATGCTGGACCACGACGATGGCGCAGCCGGGCGGCGCCGTCCAGCCGGACAGCACCTTGGCCACGGCCGACGGCCCGCCCGTCGAGGCCCCGATGGCCACCAGGGTGCTGACCTGGCCGTCGCCCCGGTCGCCGCCATTGGCCGGTGCCTGGCGCGGCGGCGGCGCTTCGGCGCTGTGGCGTATCAGCTTGCCGATGGTCTTGATCTTGGCCAGCAGCTCGCTGTCGCCGCCTACTTCCCCCTGCAGCACGGGCGTGGCCGTGACGTCGAGCGCGCCCGCGCCCAGCGCGCGGAAGACCTGGTTGACATTGTCTTGCGGGCGGCCCGTGACGACGAGGATGGCGCACGGGCTTTGCTCCATGATCAGGCGCGTCGCTTCCACGCCATCCATCTCCGGCATGTTCAGATCCATCAGGATCAGGTCGGGACGGTTGCCCTCGCACATGCGCACGGCTTCGAGCCCCGTGCGGGCGATCCACAGCACCTGGTGTTCCTGCGTACTGGCGACCACCCGGCGCAGGGCCTCGGCGGCCATGGCGACATCGTTGGCAATGGCAATTTTCATGAATGACAGCTCATAAGCGGGCATCTCCTATCAGGTCGGCCACCGCGTCGAGCAAGGTCTCGTCGTGGAAGCTGCCTTTGGTCAAATAATAGTCGGCGCCGGCGGACAGGCCGCGCGCGCGGTCTTCCGGACGGTCCTTGTACGACACGATCATCACCGGCAGCTTGTGCAGGTGCAGGTCCTTCTTGATCAGCGAAACGAGTTCGATGCCATCCATGCGCGGCATGTCCACGTCGGTGATCACCAGGTCATATTCTCCGCTGCGCACCACGTTCCAGCCGTCGATGCCGTCGATGGCCACGTCGACGTCGAAGCCGCGCGCCAGCAGCAGCTTGCGCTCCATCTCGCGCACCGTCAGCGAATCGTCGACGACGAGAATGCGCTTGGCCTTGCGGCGTTCGGCGTGGCCCGCCTGCGCCAGCTGGTGCAGGCCGCCCTCGTGCAGCAGCTTGTCGATCGACAGCAGCAAGTCGGGCACGTCGAGGATCAGCACCGGCTCGCCGTCGTCGAGCAGGGCGGCGGCGGAAATGTCGCGCATCTTGCCGAAGATCGGATCGATGGCTTGCACGGCCAAACTTTGCTCGCCGCGGATGGCGTCGACCACCAGCGCATAGCTTTGCTTGCCCCGGCCGATCACCACCACGGGCAAATCCTCGGCCTGGTTGGCCGCTTCGCCCAGCTCGAGCACCTGCGCCGCCGACACCAGGCCCAGATGCTCGCCCTTGAGTTCAAAGAACTGCTTGTTTTCCAGCGTATGGATGGCCGCTTGCGGCACGCGCACCACGCTTTCCACCTTGACGATGGGGATGGCGTAGGCTTCGCCATGCACGTCGACCACCAGTGCGCGCACGATCGACTGCGTCAGCGGCAATGTGATCAGGGCGCGGAAACCGCGGCCCGGTTCCGACTCCAGGCGCACCGTGCCGTTTTGCTGGCGTATCGTCTCGTGCACGATGTCGAGGCCCACGCCGCGTCCGGACAATTGATTCGCCTTTTCCTTCAGGCTGAAGGCGGGCAGGAACAAAAATTCCAGCAGTTCGCCCGGCGACAGCGCGGCGGCCATGGCGGGGCTGGCCATCTTGCGCTCGATGACGGACTGGCGAATTTTTTCCAGGTCGACGCCGCGCCCGTCGTCGCTGATCTCGATGCTCAGCATGCCGGCGCGGTGGCGCGCTTCCATGCGTATCGTGCCCAGCGCTTCCTTGCCCGCGTCGATGCGCTCGTACGGGCCTTCCATTCCATGGTCGATGGCATTGCGCAGCATGTGGTTCAGCGGGCTTTCGATCTTCGCCAGGATGTCGCGGTCGACCAGGGTGTCTTCGCCTTCGATCTCGAGCTGAACTTCCTTGCCCAGGCTGCGCGCCAGGTCGCGCACCATGCGCGGGAACGCGTGGATGCCGTCGCGGAAAGGGCGCATGCGCAGGGCCAGCACTTCGTCGACCATGCCTTGCGAGACGGCCAGCAGGCGCCGTTCATAGGTTTCGATGTCGGCGATGTGCTCGAGCATGAATTGCTTCAGGGGCTGCGTCTTTTGCAGCGCCAGCAGGGACTTTTCCATCAGGCCCGGGTCGGCCGAACGGGCAATGGCTTCGTGCAGGTGCTCGATGGCGGAAAACAGGCTGCTCTGGTTGCGCTTGAAGCGCTGCAGGGCGCCGACGAACGGGTGCATCTGGTGCGCATTGATGCGCGATTCGCTGGCCAGCGACAGCAGTTTGTCGAAGTTTTGCGCCTGGGCCTTGGCCGGCGCACCTGTACTGGTCGCTGTACGCGGCGCAGGCGCGGCCGCTTCCGCTTCCTCTCCCGCCAGGCCGCTGGCCACGGGCACTTGCGGTTCTGCCGCTTCCGGCGGCAAGGGTGCAGACATGGGCGCAGGCGCCGGGGGCAGGGCCGGCAATTCGGGCAGGTCGGCGATACGGGCGATGGCGTTCAGGGTCTGGTCGATCTGCGCCGCATTCGCGGCCAGCCAGGCTTCGGCGCCCGCGTCGTCCAGGCGCGACAGCTGCACGATCAGGTCGACGCCCGACAACAGCACGTCGACCCGCTCCGGCGTGAGCTTCAAGCGCCCATGCTGGGCGGCGACAAAGCTGTCTTCCATGCCGTGCGCCAGCTGCACCACCACTTGCAGGCCGACGATGGCGGCCGCGCCCTTGATCGAGTGGGCCGCGCGCATCATCGCTTCGACGGCGGCCGCGTCGCCCGCATGGCGCTCCATGGCCAGCAAGCCGTCTGTAAGGATCTGGGTCTGGCTGTCCGCTTCCATGCGGAACAGGTCCAGCATGGAAAAGGCACTGAGGTCGCCGTGCTGGTCCTGGCTCATCGTAATAGTCTCGCAAGTTGAAAGCCGATCAGCGCCGTATCGAGGCAGCCGATGCGCATGTCGCCCTCGGTGATCACGCCCGACAGGAAGCGCGACAGCCCCTTGTTGATAGTGGCCGCCGGCGCCTGCACGGCGCCCGATGCGTAGCGCACGATGCCGTGCAGGTCGGCCACGGGCAGCGCGTAGGCCTGCTCTTCCCAGCGCATCAGCAGCAGGCGCGCAAACGTGTGGCGGCCCTTGGCTGGCGGCGCGCCCTGTTCATCGATGCCCAGCAAACTGGCCAGCGACATGCACGGATACAGCTTGCCGCCGATATTGACGATGCCCGCCAGGCCGCCCCCGCCGCGGTGCGGCAGCGCGTGCGGCTTGGCCTGCGGCGCCACGGAGTCGAACACGCGCGTGGGCAGCGCCAGCCATTCGCGGCCGATGCGAAACACCAGCGCCGAACTGTCGCGCACTTCGCCGCCCGCATCGATCTGGCGGAAGTGGCTGGCCCAGTCGCGCCGGTAGTGTTCGTCCAAGGGCCGCTGCAGGTTGCGTTGGGCGGCGCCCGCATACACGTCGCAGTTGCGGCAATGCACGTTGGCCGGCAGCTTGGGGCAGCTCTGGTCGCCGACCACGCCGATATGGTTCCAGCAGTCGTCGATGGTGGCGGGGGACTCGGTGGCGATGAGATTTGTCATGCTTGCCCCTTAGTTGGACGCCTGGCGGCGCTCGTAGATGCGTGCCGCGCGTGCCTTCAGGGTGGCGGCGGCCGTGTGGTTGCCATTGCGTTCGGCCAGCAGGGACAGGTGGCACAGCGCCTCGTAATGGTCGGGCTGCAGGTAGATGCAGCGGCGCCAGTAGTCGTCGGCCAGGTCCATCTTGCCGGCCAGTTCATTGATGATGCCCAGCATGAAATACGCTTCCGCCGCCTCGGGCACTTTCGCCAGGTGGGCGTGGCATTTTTCGCCGGCCTCACGCAACTGGCCACGGTCGGCCAGCAGGCGCGCTTCGGCCAGCAAATCGGCCTGCGCGGCTGGCGCTGGGGTGGGCGCCGGCACGGATACGGGGCGCGTGCGCGGCGCCGCCGGTGCGATGGGCTTGGCTGCCACGGCAGCGCGCCTTGGCGCGGGCGGCACGCTGCGCAAGGCCGGCAGTGGCGCCACTTGCACGGGACTGGCCGGCGCCGCCGTTTCCTTCTTCAGGGCGAACGCCTGGCGGAACTGCAGCGTCGTAAAGCCGTTCTGGCAGAACGACGGCACTTCCGCATAGCCGGCCAGCAGCATGCCGTCGTCGGCCAGCAGGGCCGACAGATTCTGGATGGCCGCGCGCGTGGTCGGCTTGTCAAAGTAGATCAGCAGGTTGCGGCAAAAGATGACGTCGTAATGGCGGCTGTAGGTGGCCGTATCGAACTGCAGCAGGTTGCCCTGCCTGAAGGTCACCTGTTCGCGCAAGGAGTCGATGATGCGGTAGGAGTCGTCGGCCACGTGCGTGAAATAGCGCTCGCGGAAGGCCACGTCCTGCGCGCGGAAGGCGTTGCGGCCGTAGATTCCCGCCTGCGCCCGCTCGATGCAGCCGGGGCTCAGGTCATAGGCGTCGATGCTGAACGCCTGTTTCGGCACGCCGCCGTCGCGCAGCGCCATGGCCATCGAATACGGCTCCTCGCCCCCCGCGCACGGGATCGACAGGATGCGCGTGGCGCGCCCCCGCGCCCAGCGTTCCTGCACCAGTTCGACGGTGGCGTAGAACGCCTGCGGATCGCGGAACAGCCACGATTCGGGCACCACCACCAGTTCGATCAATTGCGTCATTTCGGCCGGCGTGAGCGCCTGCAGGTAGGCTTCGCTATCGGCAAAGCCCGTTTGCTCCATGCGCTGGCCGACGGCCCGTTCGGCCACGGATTTGGAGACGGACAGGCCGGTCGCGCGGCGCAGCAGGGTTTGCGCCGTCATGCCGCGCCCGCGTCTTGAAACAGCAGCGCGCGCACGTCCGGCGGCAGCAGGTGTTCCAGTTCCACCAGCTGCACGATGCCGTCGGCATCGCTGGCCACCTGGCCCAGGAAGGGCACTGTCGCCACGCCGCTGTCTTCAAGCTGGAGCGGATCGATGTCGGCGATGCCGCGCACTTGCGAGGCCAGCAAGCCCAGCGCGTGCGTGGTCTCGCTGCCAGGCGCGCGGTAGTCGACGATGACGATGCGCGTGTCGAACTGCGCGGCGGCGGCCGGCAGTCCGGCCAGGCGCGACAGGTCGATCACGGGCACGGGCGTGCCATGCAAGTCCATCAGGCCGGCCACGTAGTCTGGCGTGAGCGGCAACTGTTTCAGCTCCAGCAGCGGCAGGACGCGCACGATGCGGGCCAAGGGCAGGCCGTAGCGGTCGCGTCCGATGTGAAAGAGCAGCACTTTCATGGGATCAGATGGTCACGGCGAAAGTCGACACGCTCGACTGCAGGTCGCCCGCCGCATATTGCAGCTGGTGCACGGCTTCGCTGGTGGCCTTCAAGGACTCCACCGTCTGCTGCGTGGCGTCGTTGAGCTGCATCATGGTGTCGGAAATCTGCGAAGCGCCGATCGCCTGCGACTGCATGCCTTGCAGCACGGCGTCGAATTGCGGCGTGAGTTTTTGCACCTGGTCCATCACGGACGACAGCTGCTCGGCTACTTGCCGCACTTCGCCCACGCTGCGGCGAATCTCTTCCGAGAATTTATCCATGCCCATCACGCTGGCGGACACGGCCGACTGCATTTCCTTGAGCATTTGCTCGATATCCCACGTGGAGACGGACGTCTGGTCGGCCAGGCGGCGGATTTCCGTGGCCACCACGGAAAAGCCGCGGCCCGCCTCGCCCGCTTTTTCCGCCTCGATGGCGGCGTTCAGCGACAGGATGTTGGTCTGGTCGGCCACCTTGGTGATGGTGATCAGCACGCTATTGATATTGCTGGCTTTTTCCGACAGGGCCGCCAGCTTGGCATTGATGGAATCGGTGGCCGAGACCATGTGCTGCATGGTCGAATCCATGCGCTTGAGGTTGTTCTGCGCTTCGGCCGTCGCGTTCGTTGTGTAGTCGGCCACCGCGGTGGCGTCTTCCATGGTTTTGAGCAACTGGCTCGTGTTGGCCGAGATTTCCTTGGTGGTGCTGAGGATTTCCACGCTCGTTTGCGCCTGCTCGATGCCCGTGGCTTCCTGCTGGCGCGCCGAGGCGGCGATTTCCGTGGCGGAGGTCGTCACCTGGATGCCGGCCTTTTGCACATTGTTGAGCAGGCTGCGCAGGTTTTCAAACATCTTCGCCAGGCCATTGCCCAGCTGGCCGATGGCGTCGCTGCCCGTGATGCCGACCTTGCCCGTCAGGTCGCCCGAGGCGGCTTTCGAGACCACTTCCAGCAGCGAATCGACCTTGGCCCGCAAGCTATTCGTCGCGGCCAGCTCATTGGCCTGGTTGTCCTGGATGGTTTGCGCCATGCGGTTGAATTCTTCCGACACCTTGCCCAGTTCGTCGCGCGAAAGGATGGTGGCGCGCGCGCGCTGGTCGCCGCTGGCGATGCGCCCGACGGCGTCCGTCAGGCTGTTCAGCGGGCCGAGGATGGCGCGGCCCAGCAGGTAGGAAATGCCCAGCGCCAGCGCCACGCATAGCAAGCCGCCCAGCGCCAGGGTCAGCATCATGGTTTCCTGCAATTTTGTCGTGGTGGCCGTGCGTTCGGCCAGCAAGCGCGATTCTTCGGCCGCGACTTCGTCGAGCAGCTTGTTCGCCTGTCTGACGGCAGGGTAGCCGCCGGCCGGCATGGTGCGCGCCACCGTTTCCGTGGCACCGGGCGCATTGCCCAGCGCGCGGCGTTTTTCGATCAGCGGGGTGATCCACTCCTTGACCCAGGTGGTGGTCAGCGCGTCGATCTTGCGGAAGCGTTCCGACTGCACCTTGTTGTCGGCCGTCATGGCGATGGCTTTTTGCGTGTGCTGGCTCAGCACGTCCATTTCATTCGATTCCGGCGACAGCGACGTTTCACTGCCGGTCAGGATGAAACCGCGTGCTTCCACCTGGATTTGCAGGATGGAATTGTGGATCCTGTCGATCTCGCCCAGCACTTCCATCGTGTGGCGGTCCCATGCATTGGCTTCCGACAGGCGCGAAAAGCTGTTGTAGGCCACACCGAGCAGTATCAGGATGATGGCCACGATGGAGCCGAAGCCCAGGTACAGTTTATTCTTGATACTCAGGTCTTTGAACATGGGAGGGCTCCGGAAGCGGGAAGGTCAGCACAATTGCACTGTAGCATTTTGCCACGGGGACAGCAAAATGGGGGCGATCCGGGCGCGCGCAGTGACGTAAATCGCGGACGAGTGCGTTTCAAACGTAAAAAAGCCGCCCGTGGGCGGCTTTGCTTGGCGCGGGAGACAGTGCCTCCCGGCAACTAGTTACTTCTGGCCGCGTTTTTCGCGGGCGATGGCGGCGATGCGCATGCGCAAGGCGTTCAGCTTGATGAAGCCGCCGGCGTCGGCCTGGTTGTAGGCGCCGCCGTCTTCGTCGAAGGTGGCGATGTTCATGTCGAACAGCGAATCCGTTTTCGAATCGCGCGAGACGACGATGACATTGCCCTTGTACAGCTTGATGCGTACCCAGCCGTTCACGGTTTCCTGCGTGTGGTCGATCAGGGTTTGCAGGGCGACGCGCTCGGGCGCCCACCAGTAGCCGTTGTAGATCATCGACGCGTAGCGCGGCATCAGGTCATCTTTCAGGTGGGCCACTTCGCGGTCCAGGGTGATCGATTCGATGGCGCGGTGGGCTTTCAGCATGATGGTGCCGCCCGGGGTTTCATAGCAGCCGCGCGATTTCATGCCGACGTAGCGGTTTTCCACCAGGTCCAGGCGTCCCACGCCATGCTTGCCGCCAACCTTGTTCAGTTCGGCCAGCACGGTGGCAGGCGACATGCGCACGCCGTTGATGGCGACGATATCGCCTTTTTCGTATTCGATGTCCAGGTATTCCGCTTCGTCCGGGGCGTTTTCCGGGCTGACGGTCCAGCGCCACATGGTTTCTTCCGCTTCGGCGCTCGGGTTTTCCAGGTGGCGGCCTTCAAAGCTGATGTGCAGCAAGTTGGCATCCATCGAGTACGGCGCGCCGCCGTTCTTGTGCTTCATGTCGATTTCGATGCCGGCGTCTTCCGCGTACTTCAGCAGTTTTTCACGCGACAGCAGATCCCATTCGCGCCACGGAGCGATGATTTTTACGCCAGGTTTGAGCGCGTAGGCGCCCAGTTCGAAACGCACCTGGTCGTTGCCCTTGCCGGTCGCGCCGTGCGAGATGGCGTCGGCGCCCGTGGCGTTGGCGATTTCGATCAGGCGTTTGGCGATCAGCGGACGGGCGATCGAGGTGCCCAGCAGGTATTCGCCTTCATACACGGTGTTGGCGCGGAACATCGGGAAGACGAAATCGCGCACGAATTCTTCGCGCACGTCTTCGATATGGATGTTTTCCGGCTTGATGCCGAACTTGATCGCCTTGGCGCGCGCCGGTTCCAGTTCTTCGCCCTGGCCCAGGTCGGCCGTGAAGGTGACGATTTCGCACTGGTAGTTATCTTGCAGCCATTTCAGGATGACGGAGGTGTCGAGTCCGCCGGAATAGGCCAGGACTACTTTTTTAATGTCGCTCATATTGCTTCCAGTTGTCGTTGTCGATGTATGTATTGCGATGCTGCCAGGTTTTATGCAGTGCCGGGCGAATTATTGGATTTTACCGAGTAACAGGTATTCAATCAGCGCTTTTTGCACGTGCAAGCGGTTTTCCGCCTCGTCCCACACGACCGATTGCGGGCCGTCGATCACTTCTGCCGCCACTTCCTCGCCGCGGTGGGCGGGCAGGCAGTGCATGAACAGCGCGTCGGGTGCGGCGCGGGACATCTTCGCGCCATCGACGATCCAGCCGTCGAAGGCGGCGATACGGGCCGCGTTTTCCGCTTCGTAGCCCATGCTGGTCCACACGTCCGTGTTGACCAGGTGCGCGCCCTCGCAGGCGTCCGACGGGTTGGCGAAGAAGGTATAGCGCTGCGTCTTGACTTGCGACAGGTCGATGTCGTAGCCCTTCGGCGTCGAGACGTTGACGTGGAAGCCGAACACTTCGGCCGCCTGCAGCCACGAGTACAGCATGTTGTTGGCGTCGCCGATCCAGGCGACGACCTTGCCGGCGATCGAGCCGCGGTGTTCGATGTAGGTGAAGATGTCGGCAAAGACCTGGCACGGGTGGTGTTCATTGGTCAGGCCATTGATTACCGGCACGCGCGAATTGGCGGCGAAACGCTCGATGATCTCCTGGCCGAAGGTACGCACCATAATGATGTCGCACATGCGCGACATGACCTGGCCCGCGTCTTCCACCGGCTCGCCGCGGCCCAATTGGGAATCGCGCGTGTTCAGGTAGATGGCGGCGCCGCCCAGCTGGTGCATGCCGGCTTCGAACGACAATCGCGTGCGGGTGGAGTTCTTTTCAAAGACCATCACCAGGGTGCGGTCGATCAGTGGATGGTAGATTTCATAGTTCTTGAACTTGCGCTTGATCAGATGGGCGCGTTCGATCACATATTCATACTCTTCCAACGTGAAATCGGAGAACTGGAGGTAGTGCTTGATCGGTTTTTTTGTCGACATAATGACCACTTGAAGATGCGCAGGCCGCCGGCGGCGTGCCTTTCCCGCCGGGTTGCATCAGCGTACAACATCTCGTCTGATGACTGCCTCGCCCGGCGCGCTGCTGTGTTGATCGGTGCCAGCGCGACGCTTGTCGCGCGGGTCGATGCGGTTTGCCATGTTGAAAATAATGCAATGGCAAGTACTTCAGCCGTTCAATTATAAGGGTTTTGCTTTTAGATTGGAAAGACCGTCCGGGCGCGTACTTGTATAGGCAAGCCTGCACCCGGGCAAAGGGCGGCGGATTAATAGATGCTGGCGGGCGCGGCCCCGTCCAGCTGGGGCGCCACCAGCGGTAAATCCAGCGTGAAACGCGTGCCGGCGGGGCTGCTGGCCACTTGGATGGTGCCGCCCAGCAGCGCCGTGACGATGTTGTAGCTGATCGACAAACCGAGGCCGCTGCCGCCCTGGCCAAGCTTGGTGGTAAAGAAAGGGTCGAAGATGCGCGACAAATGCTGTTCGGCGATGCCGCCGCCATTGTCGGCGAAGACGACCTTCACGCGCGCGCCGTCGAGCGTGGCGGACAGGCGCATGCAACCGGTGCCGGCGGCACCGTCGTTGGGTGCGGGTGCGAAGGCGTGCAGCAGGGCATTGTTGATCAGATTGGTGATCACCTGGCCGAACGGGCCCGGATAGCTGTCCATGGCGATGCCGAATGCAATGTCCGTCTCGATGCGGTGGCCCGAACTGCGGATGCGGTTCATGACGGTGGCGATGATTTCATTGCTTACCTGTTGCAGGTCGAACTGGCGCCGCTGTTCGGTGGTGCGGTCGACGGCTACCTGTTTGAAGCTGTTGACGAGGTCGGCCGCGCTGTGCAGCCCGCGCATCACCAGCGCCGACGCCTTGCTTGCATCGTCGATGTAGGCGGCCAGGTCCGAGCGGCGCAGGCCGGGGCCGTTCATCAGGCGCTCCACGTCTTCCGTCTTTTGCAGCATGGTGCTGGCGATTAATAAACTGTTGCCGATCGGGGTATTGAGTTCATGCGCCACGCCGGCCATCAGCGAGCCGAGGGCGGCCAGCTTTTCCTGCGACGCCAGTTGCGCCTGGGCATCCTGCAGTTGCCGGTAGGCGCTGGCATTGTCGAGCGCGATGGCTCCATACGCGCACAGGGTGCGGAAGATCAGGCGTTCGCGTTCGCCGTAGGCATGGGCATGGCAGGCCTGCACCGTCATCACGCCCAGCACGCGTTCGCCCACCGTCAAGGGCACGTACAGCACGCTCTGATTATGCAGGGTGCCGGGCACGGTGTAGGCGTGGCGCTTCGGCGGTACCTGGTCGATATACACTTCGCGCCGGCTCAGCAGGCAGCGCACGGAGTAGGCGCGTGGGTTGCTCAGTGGAATGGCGTTGTCGGACAAGGGGCGGCCCGCTTCCATGCCGTGCGCGCGGCGCAGCGCCGTGCCCGCCGCATCGAGCATGTAGACGGCGAAGGTGTTGACTGGCAGCAAGGCATGCACGTGGCGGTCCAGCACCTGGAACACGGCGCTGGCGTCGAGGTGGGTGGTGATTTCCTGGCCGATGGCCGACAGCCGTTCCAGGGTGTCGCTGGTTTGCTGCAGCACTTCGGCGCGCCGTGCTTCCGAGGCGGCCAGTTCGCGGTGGTGATAGCCTTCCGAGCGCGCATGTTCCGTCTGGTGGTAGACCTGCATGGCGGTGGCGCGGTTGCTTGCCTGCTGGGTGTGGCTTTTTTCGCGCGCCACGCCCGCCGCGAGGGCGATATCGTAGGCGCGCGCATAGTCGCCCGCATGCGCGTACTCGCGCGCCAGCGCATCGAGCAGTTCGCCGGGCGGCACATAGCCGTCGATGGAGGCGGCCACCTGCAGCGCCTGGTGCAGGAAATGCAGGGCGGGATTGCGTTCCTGCATGCCTGCGGGCGGCGGCAGGTCGTGGCGCGCATGCAGCATGGACAGCACGCGCAGCGCCGCCACCTGATGCATGGCGTCGCCCTGCGCGGTGGCCAGCTGGCAAGCCCGCTCGGCTGCCTGCAGCGCTTCGTCCGGGCGGTCCAGGTAAGACAGCGCGTGGGCGCTGCCGCGTTGCGCCATGCTGCGGAAATCGGCCTGGCCCAGCGCTTCGGCGCGCTGCGCCAGACGGCTGAAGGCGTCGAGCGCCGTGTCGTAGTCGCCCTTGTCCAGGCTCAGTTCGCCCAAGTGGAACAGGGCGTTGGCATAGGTGCGCGCGCCCGCCATGGGAGTCAGGATGTGCAGCGCTTCGCGCAGCAAGTCTTCCGCCGCGCCCAGGCGTCCCAGCTTGCGCATGGTTTCGGCCGTATGCGTCTGGCAGGCGCCGATGCTGCGCGGCCAGCCCGTGGGGCGCGCCAGGTCCAGCGCGCACTGCATCCATTCGAGCGCCGATTCGTTGTCGTTGAGGCTGGAGAAACAGTCGCCGATATTGATGGCGGCCGTGATGGCGCCGCGCAGCTGGCCGCTTTCCAGGGCCGCTTCGTAGCTTTGCATGTAGTGGCCGGCGGCCGCGCCCAGGTCGCGCGACGTGTGCGCCAACAAGCCGCGGAAATCGTGCACCCAGGCGGCCAGCGGCGCGGGCAGCTTGCCGCTGGCGCCGTCGGCCTGGAAGTGGCCGCCCCAGCGGGCCTGGGCGGCCGGCGCGTCGCGCAAGACGGCCCAGCGCGCCGTGGCCGCGTCGGCCAGGCTGGCGCGCATCGCATCGCCGGCGCCACGCGCTTGCTGCGCCGCGGCCAGCAGTTCGGCATCGCAGCGGGCATGGTCACCGCGGTCGACGGCGATCGAGGACAGCAGCCAGTGGGCGTCGGCGCAGCCGGCGCCGTCGCCGTGTGCGCCGCAGGTGGCGCACGCGGCCATGGCCAGGCTTTCCGCGGAGTCGAGCGCGCCTTGCAGCCAGGCCACTTCCGCCTGCACCAGTTGCAGGCGCGCGCGCGCCTGTTCCAATGCGGCCGCATCGAAGTCGGCCAGCGGCAGCAGCAGATGCGCTTCCTCGCTCAGCGCAATTGCTCTGTTGCAGTCACGCTGGCGCAAATGCCAGGACAGCAACAGCAGCAGCGGTACGCGCCCGGCGCCGCGCAACGGCAGCAATGCGCTTTCCCACTGCGCTACGTCATGTTCGAGCGCGAACATTTCCATTCAAGCATTCTCCCCGCAAACAGTGGCGCCAGCCTGCGTCCGCACAGGCCATGTGTCATGGCATTGTAAGCTGCATTCAGGGGAATTGTTCAGTACGCCTGTCAGAATTATGTGGCCGGCATGACGCCGCAGGCGGGGCGCTTTGCCCCATGCCGCATGCGTTCTGCCGTGCGCCTAGCGTGAAACCAGACGAACGCTGTTGACGCTGACGCCGCTGATGCTGCGCGTGTCGTCAGGCAGGCGCAAGCCCGACAGCAGTTGGGCGTTGTCGATGGTCACCTGTTCGCCCGCATTGCTGAAGGCGAATGTTGCACCTTTCTGGGTGGCAAACTTGCCAGCCCCGATGGGAAGAATTCTCACACTGGGTTTTGGTTGCATTTCGCGGTCGTCGATCAGGCGGCCATAGAAGTGACTGTCTTGCTGGCGCACTTCCAGCCGTTGCCCGTTCGACAGGCGGTATTGCCGTTCGATCTCGGACGCTTCCTGCGCCGTCACATGGTAGTACGCGTTGCTGCTGACTCTGACACTGCCAGTGGTTTGTGGAGTCGCAACGGTTTGCGCGTGGGCGGTGCCGGCGACAAGCGCGAACAGGGCGGCGGCAAGGGGGAGGAAACGTTTGGTATGCATGACATTCACCTTCGATCAGGATGGCTGGATGGATGGGAGTTAGATCGTGTGGTCGCTGGCAGGTTTCCGGCAGGGACTGGTGACAAGGTAGCAAACGGCCTTTGCCATCGCCAGCGGCAGGCGATGGAAGGCAGGTTTTACGCGATGAAGTGCATAAAACGGCAGATGAACGGTTTTGGGATTAAAGTCGGAAGGCGTGCTCGGCGGCGAAATTAAATTTCGCCTGCCGGGTGTTTTGCGGCGCTATATTTGAATGGGGAAATATTTCTTAATACAGGGTCTGCGCCGATTCGTGCAGCAGCTGGCCATACAGGGTATGGCGCATCTTGGGAATCTTGCCTTCCGATAAGGCTTGCAGGATGGCGCATTGCGGCTCGATCAGGTGGCGGCAGTTATAGAACTTGCAGCCGCCAAGATACGGCTGGAATTCGCGGAAGGCCCGCTCCAGCATGCCTTCGGACAGATGGTACAGGCCGAATTCCTGGAAGCCGGGCGAATCGATGATGGAACTGTTCGCGCCCAGTTCGTCGAGCTTGTACAAGCGCGTAAAGGTCGTCGTGTGCTTGCCCGTGTCGAGCGCGGCCGAGATTTCGCGCACGGCGATGTCGGCGTCCGGCACCAGCAGGTTGATCAGCGACGATTTGCCCATGCCCGACTGGCCGATCAGGATCGACGACTGGCCCGCCAGCAGGGGCGCCAGCGTGGCCACAGCGTGCTCGGGTTCGGCACGGGCCGACACTTCATCGACGGGGTAACCCATCGAGGAATACGGCAGCAGGCGTTCGCGGGCGCGCTCCAGTGAAGCGGTCACGTCCGTTTTGTTGAGGATGATGCGCGCTTCGATGCCGGCCGCGTCGGCCGCCACCAGCGAGCGCGATATCAGGTCGTCGGCAAAGCCCGGTTCCGTCGCCACGACGATGAACAGCTGCGTCAAATTGGCGGCCAGCAGCTTCGATTTGTACTGGTCCGAGCGGTACAGCAGGGTCTTGCGTTCCTCGATGCGGTCGATGACGGCCTGGTCGTTCGAGGTGCGCGTCAGGTGCACGATGTCGCCCACGGCCACATTGGTTTTCTTGCCGCGCGTCACGCATTGCAGCTTGGCACCGTCCACGTCGGCCAGATAGTGGCGGCCGTGGGCGGCGATGATGACGCCCGTCAACTTGCCTTCGCTCATGCGGTCACCTGACTGCTCTGGTAGATGAGGTCTGCCTTGGCGGCGCAGATGAAGTCGTTTTCGGACAGGCCGCCGGCGCCCTGGTTGACCGAGTGCGTGTCGTAGCGCACGGCGCAGGTTTTGTAAGTAATGATGAGCTCCGGATGGTGGTCTTGCGTATGGGTCATATAGGCCAGGGCGTTCACGAACGCCAGGGTCTGGTAGTAATTCTTGAAGCCGAAGTCGCGGCACAGCTTGCCATTTTGCACCGTCCACTGGGGCAGCAGGGCGTGCAGGGTGGCGATGTCCGTGTCGCCCAGCGCCTGCTGGCGCGGCGCGCAGGACAGTTGGGTCAGGTCTTGCGAGGTCGATGGCGTATTCATGTGGCAGCCCCTTTCAGGTGGCGGATGCGCACGCTGGCCGGCGGGTGCGAGTCGTAGAAGGCCGAGTGCAGCGGGTCGGGCGTCAAGGTCGACGCATTGTCTTCATACATTTTGACGAGGGCCGAGACCAGGTCGTCCGCCTGCGTGTGCGTGGCGGCAAAGGCGTCCGCTTCGAATTCGTGCTTGCGCGAGCTGAGCGACGTCAACGGTCCCAGCAGGAAAGTGAAGACGGGCAAGGCCAGCATGAACAGCAGCAGGGCCAGCGCATCGGTCGGCTGGCCCGTCAGCGCCAGGGCGACAGGGTCGACACCGAGGCCCGCGTAAAACCATGGCTGCGTCTTCAGGAAGCCCAGCAGCGCGAGGAAACCCAGCGAGATGACGAACATCATGGCGATGCGCTTGACGATGTGCTTGAGCTTGAAGTGGCCCAGTTCATGCGCCAGCACGGCTTCGATTTCCTGCGGCGCCAGGCGCGACAGCAAGGTGTCGAAGAAGACGATGCGCTTGTTGGCGCCAAAGCCCGAGAAATACGCATTGCCGTGGGCGCTGCGCTTCGAGCCATCCATGACGAACAGGCCTTTCGAAGCGAAACCGACGCGCTGCATCAAGCCTTCGATGCGGCTTTTCAGCGCTTCGTCGGCCAGCGGCGTGAATTTGTTGAACAGCGGGGCGATGACGGTCGGGAACAGCACCATCATCAGCAGCTGGAAGCCGCTCCAGACGAACCACGCGTACAGCCACCACAGGTCGCCCGACTTGGCCATCAGGGTCAGCACGACCCAGATCAGCGGCAGGCCGATGGCCGCGCCCAGGCCCACGCCCTTGAGCATGTCCGTGAAGAACAGCTTGCGCGCCATGGTGTTGAAGCCGAAGCGCTGCTCCAGCACGAACTGGCGGTAGTAATCGAAGGGCAGGTCGATCAGGCCGGAAATGGCGGCAAAGGCGGCGATCAGGCCGATCTGGTACAGCATGGGCGAGCCCGGCCCCATCCATTCATTCAGGTGCAGCGCCAGCCATTGCAGGCCGCCCAGCAAGGTAAAACCGATCAGCACGGCGTAGTTGACCAGCAAGGTCAGCAAGCCGAACTTGGTCTTCGCCACCGTGTAGTCGGCGGCCTTCTGGTGCGCGGCCAGCGGGATTTTTTCCGCGAATTCGGGCGGCACTGCGGCGCGGTGGGCCAGCACGTGGCGAATCTGCCGCGAAGCGAGCCAGAAGCGCACGGCCAGGGTCAAAACGAGGACGGATACAAACAAAATCGAAAACGCGAGTGAATACATTCTGTGCCTGTGAGAAAATGGCTGATTATTTAGTTTGATTAGGCCAAGAGAGAATTATGTCACAAGCGACCGACTTAACTGCAGCCACCTCTGCATCCGCCCCCGCACCCACCGTGCCGGCACGTCCAAACGAGATGAACCTGGTCTGGGTCGACATGGAAATGACGGGCCTGGAGCCCGATACCGACCGCATCATCGAAGTGGCGGTGGTGGTCACGGACATGCACTTGAACCTGCTGGCCGAAGGCCCCGTGTTCGTGATTCATCAGTCCGATGAAACCCTGAACAAGATGGATGCCTGGAACAAGGGCACGCACGGCCGCTCGGGCCTGATCGATAAGGTGAAAGCGTCGACCGTGACGGAAGCGCAGGCGGAAGCGGAACTGATCGCGTTCCTGAAGAAATACGTACCGGCAGGCAAGTCGCCCATGTGCGGCAACACCATCGGCCAGGACCGCCGCTTCATGGTGCGTGGCATGCCAAAGCTGGAAGCGTTCTTCCACTATCGCAATGTTGACGTGTCGACACTGAAAGAGCTGTGCAAGCGCTGGAAGCCGGAAATCGCCACCGGTTTCAAGAAACACCAGAAGCATACGGCGCTGGCCGATATCCTGGAATCGATCGAAGAGCTCAAATACTACCGCGAGCATTTCATCAAATTGTAATGATGTTGTCGGCTTACGCGCTGCGCGCTAAGCCGACCTACGTGCTCTGATCTGTTTTGGTGGTGTTGTCGGGTTACGCGCTGCGCGCTAACCCGACCTACGGGCCATCCACCGCCGCGGGCGTAGGTCGGCTTAGCGCCCTGGCGCGTAAGCCGACACATCCGCCGGCTCAAAGACAAGGCTGTGCCAGACGCCATCCTCACCCTGCCATTCCAGCGCAAACGGTCCCGTTTGCCGTAAAGCCGTAATCCAGCGCACCGCGCCAGGCTGGCGGAAATAGGCCGCGCACTGGCCGAACGGCTGGCCCAGCCGGCACAGCACCAATCCCTCGCCCGCGACGGCGCACCATTGCTCATCGACATCGATCAAGGCTGCGGCCGGGTCGCCATAGAACTCGCCCACGCTGGCTTGCCGGCCATCGGCAGCGATCACCGTGGCGTGCTCATATTCATGCTGGACACTATATGCGGCGCTGCGCGCCAGTTCCCTGCTCGTCATGCTGTCTCCACTGTTGGCCAGACGGTTTCCTGGTCGGCGCGCGCCTCGGCGATCAGCCATTCGCAGAATGCATGCACGAGGGGCCGCGTTTCCGCCTGGGGCGAGCGCAGCAGATAATA
This sequence comes from Janthinobacterium sp. HH104, assembly GCF_001758715.1. NCBI lineage: Bacteria > Pseudomonadati > Pseudomonadota > Betaproteobacteria > Burkholderiales > Oxalobacteraceae > Janthinobacterium > Janthinobacterium sp. HH104. The sequence goes on from NZ_LRIB01000001.1 coordinate 24,801, forward strand.
GCAGTGGGGGCCGCGCACGGCGTGTTCGAATACGCGCACGAGGCGGCCCGAGCGCAAATCGTCGCCGATCAGGGGACTGGCGGCAATGGCCACGCCCTGGCCGCTGGCGGCCGCGTCCAGGCACAGATACGTGTGCGAAAAGCGCGCGCCGCTGTTGCCGCTATTGCCGCTGTAATGCACACCGCAGCTGTGCAGCCAGCGCGTCCAGTCGATTTCGCCGGGCAAGTGCACCTCCGGCTCGTCGTGCAGCAGCGGGTAGCGCAGCAGGTCGGCCGGCTGGCGCAGGCTGGCCGCGTTGGCGCGAAAATCGGGGCTGCAGACGGCGGAAAACCATTCTTCCATCAATAAATCGACTTTCAGGCCCGGATAGCGGCCAGGTCCCAGGCGGATGGCCACATCCACGCCGTCGCGCGCCAGGTCGACCGGGTGCATCGACGCCAGCACGCGCAGCTCGATCTGCGGATAGCGGTCGCGCAGCCGGCCCAGGCGCGGCATCAGCCAGCGCGAGACGAGCGAGCTGGTCGCCGTCACCGTCACCACCTTGTCGTCGCCCTGGCGCCGCGCCTGTTCGGACACGTCGGCCAGTTGGTTCAGGATCGGCCCCAGCGAGGCCGCGTAGCGCTGGCCCGCGCTGGTGAGCACCACGCCACGCGGCAGGCGCTGGAACAGCACGATGCCCAGCCACGCTTCCAGCTGTTTCACGTGGTGGCCGATGGCGCCGGCCGACACATGCAATTCTTCGCCCGCGCGCTGGAAGCCTTCATGGCGGGCGGCCGCCTCGAAGGCGTGCAGGGCGGCGAGTGGGGGCAGGGGACGTGACATGGCACTCTCAAGAGAATTGAGCCTCAGTAATATTTGGCCTATCCGTGAAGAATATTGGTTTGTTTCATTTTGCGCAAGCGAATATGATGCCGTCACTGCGTGAAGCGACCCGCAATAGGATTTACGCATGCATCATCTCCCGGCCTTGCTGGGCATTTATATTTACAACGTTACAACGCCTGGAAAACCGTCGCGATACGCAGCAGGTTTGCCCAGGTGTACTCAAAGAGGTTAGTCATGTCTGATCGCCGCGCTGTTGCGCTGGTGTTGCTGTCGGCCGCCGGTTTCGGCAGTTCCGCAGTGTTTGCCAAGGCGGCATATGCGTCCGGGGTCAACCCGTCGACCATGCTGGCCTTGCGTTTCGTCATCGCCGCCATGCTGTTGCTGCCGCTCGTGTGGCTCGGTGGCTGGCGCTTGCCGCGCGGCCGCCTGCTGGCCGGCTACATGCTGATGGGCCTGATGTACACGGCCCAGTCGCAAGGCTATTTCAATGCCCTCATGTATGCCAGCAGCGGCCTGTGCGGCATGCTGCTGTACGTGTATCCCGTGCTGGTGACCATCCTCGCGCTGGCCCTGGGCTGGGAAAAGCTGGACCGCCGCATGCTGGTGCTGATGGCGCTGGCCATTGCCGGCATGGCCATCACCTTGGGCGGCAAGCTGCAGGGTCAGCCCATCGGCATCGCCCTGGCATTGATGGCGGCCGGCGTGTACGCCGTGTACATCCTGTTTGGCAACAGCCTGTCGAAAAGCCGCGAGAATATTCACCCATTGGCCGCCTGCGTCGTGATTTTGGGTACGGCAGGCCTGTCGAACAGCGCGATCGCCTTGTGGCAGGGCGTGTCCTTGCCAGGCACGGCGACCGGCTGGCTTGCCGTTAGCGCCATCGCCCTGTTCTCGACGGCCATCGCCATTGCCGCCTTCTTTGCCGGCGTGGCGCAGATCGGCGCGGCCAAGGCGTCCATCATTTCCACGTTCGAGCCCGTGATCACGATGGCGTTCGGCGTGACCTTGCTGAAGGAATCCGTCAGCGGCACGCAATTGCTGGGCGGCGCCATGGTGCTGGCCGCCGTCGTCTTGCTGGCGCAGCGGCCCACTGCCAAGCCGGTCTCCATGCCGGCCGTGCAAGCGAGCGCCTGACTTTTTTTCCCGAACTGATCGGTTGTATCGATCGGTCTCCTTTGCGCGGTTTTTCTTCACATAAATAACACTTGATTGCGAATGATTCTCATTTATAATTGACTTCAAGATTCCCCCACCACCAGCCAGCCCATGCCAGCCAGTGTTCGCCTTGAAAGGAGACACCGTGTCGAGCATGCCCCCTATTTGCAATACCGAGCTGGTCACCAGCGAATTTACCCGCCTGCGCCGCGAGAAAAAAGCCCGCCACCGCGACATCGCCGAAGACCTGGGCATTTCCGAAGGCGAGCTGATCGCCGCACATGCGGGCCTGTCGCTGGCCAATGGCGCCTTGCTGGACGCCGAGCGCCTGCGGGCCGACTGGCCCGCCATCATCGCCGCGCTGGAACCGCTGGGCGAAGTCATGGCACTGACGCGCAACGCTTCGTGCGTGCATGAAAAGACGGGCGTCTATCGACAAGCCAGCCACAACAATCACGTGGGCCTGGTGCTCGGTGGCGACATCGACCTGCGCGTGTTCTACCGCCAGTGGGCGCATGGCTTTGCCGTACGCGAGATGGGAGAAAAGGAAGTGCAGCGCAGCCTGCAGTTTTTCGATGCGGCCGGCCAGGCCGTGCACAAGATTTTCCTCAAGCCGCAAAGCGATATTGGCGCCTATGACGCGCTGGTCGCGCATTTTGCCGACGCGCACCAGGAGGCCGGCATTGCCGTGAAGGCGCCGGCGCCGCCGCCGGCCGAGCTGCCCGACGCGCAGATCGACGTGGCCGGCTTTCGCGCCGCCTGGGCCGACTTGCGCGACACGCATGAATTTTTCACCATGCTGAAAAAATACTCGGTCTCGCGCCTGCAGGGCTTGCGCCTGGCCGAGCCGCGCTTCGTGCAGCAGCTCGACAAATCCTGCGTGCTCGACCTGCTCAAGGACGCCGCGCTTGAAAAAGTATCGATCATGGCTTTCGTCGGCAATGCCGGCATGATCCAGATCCATTCGGGCCCCGTGCACAAGATCGCCGTGATGGGACCGTGGATCAATATCCTCGATGCGCGCTTCAACCTGCATTTGCGCGAAGACCATATCGCCAGCGCCTGGGTGGTGAAAAAGCCCACGGTCGATGGCCTGGTGACGTCCGTGGAACTGTTTGACGCCAAGGGCGACACCATCGCCATGTTCTTCGGCGAACGCAAGCCGGGCGTGCACGAGCTGTGCGAATGGCGCCATATCGTCGACCGGGTGGCGCAGGAGGGCGAACTATGCGCCGCATGATCGCCGCCAGCGTGGCGCGCCGCATCGCGCTGAAAAAGATGGGGGCGGGCGCGCTGGCCTTGGCCGCGCCGATGCAGGTGCTGGCCGCCGTCAGCGACGCGGGTAAACCTGTGGCGAAAGCGCGGCGCATCGTCAGCGTGGGCGGCGCCCTGACGGAAATCGTCTATGCGCTCGGAGCGCAGGGCGAACTGGTGGGCGTCGATACGACCTCGCTGTATCCGGCCGTGGCGCAACAGCTGCCGCAGGTGGGCTACGCGCGCACCTTGTCGGCCGAAGGCGTGCTGTCGCTGGCGCCCACGCAGCTGATCGCCACCGAGGAAGCGGGGCCGCAAGCGGTGCTGCGTCAGGTGCGCGACGCGGGCGTGCCGGTGGCGGTGCTGAACGCGAATAACAAATTCGAAGGCTTGCTCGAACGGGTGAAACAAGTGGGGCAGATCACGGACCGTGCCGACCCCGCCGCGCGCCTGGCGCAAGCCTTGCAGCAGCAGTGGGACGGCGCGCTGGCCAAGGTGCGCCAGCGCGGCCACTCGCCGGTACAATCAGCCGTGCGCGTGCTGTTCATCCTCGCGCATGCGCCGAACCAGGTGATGGTGGGCGGGCGCGAGACGGGCGCCGACGCCATGCTCGCGTATGCGGGCGCCGTCAATGTGATGGGCGGGCAGGGTGGATTCGCCAGCTACAAACCGCTGACGCCGGAAGCCGTGATCGCCGCGCGGCCCGACATCGTGCTCGTCACGGACCAGGGCTTGAAGGCCTCGGGCGGCGTGGACGGCATCTTGAAACTGCCAGGCCTGGCGCAGACGCCGGCCGGGCGCAAGCACCGCATCGTGTCGCTGGAAGCCATGCTGCTGCTGGGCTTTGGCCCGCGCATGCCGCAGGCGCTCATGGAACTCGACGCCGCCTTTGCGAAAGCCATGGCTGCATGAACGTGGCCTCCGTGGTGTCCGCCGCTCCATGGCGCTGGCCACGCTGGGGCGCAGGCGGGCTGCTGGCGGCCGCACTGGCTGGTGGTCTGCTCATCGCCGTGCAGGCGGGCGCCGTGCCCGTGACGCTGGCCGACTGGCTGGCGCCATTTCAAGCGGGCGGCGAGGCGCTGTCCGGCGGCGCCTATGTGCTGTGGCATATCCGTTTGCCGCGCGCCCTGTTCGCCGCCCTGATCGGTGCCGCGCTGGCGCTGGCCGGCGGCCTGACGCAAGGGCTGTTCCGCAATCCGCTGGCCGACCCGGGGCTGCTGGGCGTGAGCAGCGGCGCCGCCTGCGCGGGCGCGGCCACCATCGTCTTTGCCGCCAGCCTGCACGTGGCGCCCGAGCTGCGTGTGTGGCTGCTGCCGGGGGCCGCGTTTGCGGGCGCCATGCTGATCTGCGTCCTGCTCGACCGCGTTGCCCGCTGGGCCACACCCGGCTCCATCGTCGGCCTGCTGCTGACGGGCGTAGCGCTGAACGCCATCACGGTGGCCGTCATGGGCCTGTGCATCTACCTGGCCAGCGACGACCAGTTGCGCACCCTGACTTTCTGGACCCTCGGTTCGCTGTCGGCCGGCAGCTGGCGCCAGGTGGCGGCTTTGCTGCTGGTGCTGGCCGGCGCGCTGTGGGCCACGCGCTTCCTGATGCGCTCATTGAACGCGCTGGCGCTGGGCGAGGCGCAGGCGCTGCACGTGGGCGTCGACGTGGGCCGGCTGCGCACGCAGGTGATCGTGCTGGTGGCCGTGCTGACGGGGTTTGCCGTCGCCTGGTGCGGCGGCATCGGTTTTATCGGCCTGATCGCGCCGCACCTGGTACGCACCTGGCTGGGCGCCGACCAGCGCCGCGTGCTACCGCTGTCCATGCTGGCCGGCGGCTTGCTGCTGCTATTGGCCGACACCCTGGCGCGCACCGTCGCCATTCCCGCGGAAGTCCCCGTCGGCATTTTCACGGCCTTGCTGGGCGGGCCATTTTTCCTGATGCTGTTGCGGCGCTTCCGCCACGGCACCGCCTAGAGGTGAACATGACGCCCTTGCTGGAACTCTCCTTCGCCACCACGCAACTGGGCCAGCAGTATTTCGGCCCCTTCACTGTGCGGGTGGCGCCCGGCGAGCGCATCGCCATCCTCGGTCCCAGCGGCGCGGGCAAGTCGACCCTGCTCAAACTGATGGCGTGCGAATTGCAGCCGCAGGCGGGCCAGGTGGTGCTTGCCGGCCGTCCCCTGGCGCAGTGGCCGCTGGCCGAACTGGCCGTGCGCCGCGCCGTGCTGCCGCAAGGCTCGAACGTGGCCTTCGGCTTGCAGTGCGAACTGGTGATCGGCCTCGGGCGGGTGGCGCGCCTAGTCGACCCGCAACTGGAGCGCATCGTGCAGGACGCTGCCGCCCTGGCGCATGCCGCGCATCTGCTGGGCCGCCGCCTGGACACTTTATCCGGCGGCGAACAGGCCAGGGTGCAGTTGGCGCGCATCTTCGCGCAGATGTGGGACGTACGCGATGGCTTGATACTGGTCGATGAACCGCTGGCGGCGCTCGATCCCGGCCTGCAGTTCGATCTGCTCGACAGCCTGCAGCAGTTCTGCGCTGCGCGCGGCCACGCCGTCATCGCCATCCTGCACGACATCAATCACGCCTTGCTGGGCTTCGAGCGGCTGCTGCTCGTGCGTTCGGGCCAGCTGGTCGCCGACATCGCCAGCGATGCCGGCGCCGTGCCCGCCCTGGCCGCGCTGTACGGCATCGCCCTGACGACGGCCACCAGCAGCGATGGCCACGTGTGCGTCATCCCTGCCAGGAGCGCCGTGCGCAGGGCGGCCTGACCGACTCACTCACCACACGTCCGCCGCGCGCGGCCGCGCCATCTGGCCGCTGCCCAGCAGCCACACCATCAGGGCGTCGGCCTGTTCGCGTGTGGCCGCCACTTCCTGCACGATGCCGAAGGCTTTCATGGCGCCGGCCGCCATCGCCTGCAGGCGCGCGCGCCGTTCCGCGTCCGCCTCGATGGACACCAGACCCCGGCAAATGGCGGCCAGCGCCACCTTGTGATGCTTGAGCCACAGGCCGCGCCGCTTGCGGTCGACGTGCGCTTCATCGCTGCGCTCCTCTTCGAACAGCATGACGAACGGTTCGCCATGGCGCAACAGGGCGTCCATGTCGTTTTCCCACAGCGGGGCATAGCCGGCGACGGCCGTTTCAGGGCGAAAGCGCACGATGGGAAAGTCGCTGACGTCGTGGATGGAAAAATGTGCGGGGTTCGGTTTCATTGGGTACTTTCTTGCGAGGTGCTTGAAAAGGCTTGCCAGCCGCCGCCCAGCGCCTTGTAGACCTGGACCAGCGACAGCGACGCGGTGGCGCGGCTGTCGACCAGCGCCGCTTCGTTGTTCAACAAGGTGTTTTGCACGTGCAGCACGTTGATCAGGTCCGTGCCGCCCTGGCGGTACTGCAGTTCCGCGCTGCCCAGCGCGCGCCGTCCCTGTTTGACGGCTTCATCGAGGCTGGCCTGGCGGCGGGCGTTGGCCTGGTAGCCGGACAAGGCGTCTTCCACCTCGTGCCAGGCGGCCAGCACGGTCTGCCGGTAGGCGATGGCCGCTTCCTGCTGCTGCGCCTCGCGCAATTGCAGGTTGCCGCGCAGGCGGCCGCCATCGAACAGGGGCACGCTGAAGCCGGGACCGAAGGCAAAGCGCTTGGCGTCCCAGCCGATATCGGACAGCTGCATCGCTTGCAGGCCGATGCTGCCCGAGAGCGTGATGCGCGGATAAAAATCACCTTGCGCCACGCCGATGGCGGCCGTGGCCGCGTGCAGCTGCGCTTCGGCGCGGCGGATGTCGGGACGCCGCTCGGCCAGGCTGCTGGGCACGCCCAGCTGCACCTGCATGGCCACAATAGGGATATCCTTGCTGGCCCCCAGTTCCGCCTGCAAGGCTTGCGGCGGCAGCGCCAGCAAGAGGGCGAGGGCATTGCCCAGGCGCGCTTCGCGCTGCTGCAGCGGCGGCAAACGCGCTTCGATGGTGGCCACGTGGGCCGCCGCCTCGGACTCGTCGAGCTGCGTCGCCGCGCCTTCGCGCAGGCGGATGCGGGTCAGCTCCAGCGTATGGCGGGCGATGTCGAGCAGCTGCTGCGTGATGGCCAGGGTTTGCTGCGCGCCGCGCAGCTCGATGTAGTCGCGCGCCGTTTCGGCCAGCACGGCCAGCAGCACGCCGCGCTGCGTCTCCATCGCCACGTCGACCCGCGCGTCGGCCGCTTCCACTTCGCGCCGCACGCGGCCCCACAGGTCCAGCTCCCAGGCTGCATCGAGGTTGCCTTGCCACAGGCTGTAGGCGGATTGGCCGTTGTTGCGCGACGGGTCGCTCAAGCCTTGTTCGCTGTTGCGCGCGCGGCCATAGCTGCCATTCGCGCCCAGCGACGGGCCTTGCGCGGCACCGATGACGCCACGCGCGGCGCGGCTTTGCTCGAGCCGGCTGGCACCCGCCAGCACGTCGAGGTTGGCGCCAGCGGCGCGCCGCAGCAGGGACGACAAGGTCGCGTCGCCAAAGCCGTCCCACCAGCGCTGTTCGATGGCGCCATCCTGCTGCGCGGCGAAGCGGGTATCCTGCGCCTGGCGCCATTGCTGTCCCAGCTCATGGCGCGGGTGCTGGAAGTCGGTGCCGACGCTGCCGCAGCCGGCCAGGCCCAGGGCCGTGATCAAGATCAGTGCTTTCATCGCGCGCTCACCTGTTGCAGCTGTTGACGGCGCGCGGCCGTATCGATGCGCACTTCGGCCGACATGCCCACGCGCAGGCGATGTTCGCCATCCTGCTCCGGGGCGAGCGCGATCCGCACGGGGATGCGCTGCACCACCTTGGTGAAGTTGCCGGTGGCGTTTTCCGGCGCGATGGCGGCAAACGTCACGCCCGTGGCCGGCGCGATGCTGTGCACGGTGCCGTGCAGGAGCACGCCAGGATAGGCGTCGATGGCGATGCTGGCGCGCTGGCCCTGGCGCACGTGCGTGAGCTGGGTTTCCTGCAGATTGGCGACGACGAAGCTGCGGTTCAGTGGCACCACGGCCATCAGGCTGGCGCCGGGAGCGACCAGGGCGCCGACGCGCATGGCGCGGCGTCCCACGATGCCGTCGATGGGGGCGCGCAGCTGCGTATGCGACAGATCCAGTTCGGCCCGTTGCAGGCTGGCGCGGGCGCGCAGCAGGGCCGCTTCGGCCGCGCCTTGCTGCGCTTGCAAAATGTCCGTCTGCTTGCGGGTGGCGACGAGGGCGGCGCGGTTTTGCGCCAGGCGCGCGCGGCTCACGTCGTAGCGCGATTGCGCCTGCTGGGCGTTTTGCACGCTGCCCGCGCCCTGGCCGGCCAGGTGCGTTGAACGGGCCAGTTCCTGCTGCGCCAGTTTGTCTTCCGCCTGGTTGGCCTCGACCAGGGTGCTGGCTTGCTCGATCACCGATTGCTGGCGCTGCACCGTGGCGCGGGCATAGTCCAGCTGCGCCTCGGCGCCCGCGACTTCGGCGCGGGCCGAGGCGGCGGCGGCCTGGTAATCACGGTCGTCGATGCGCGCCAGCAGCTGACCCGCCTTGACAGCCTGGTTGTCTTCTACCAGCACTTCCCGCACGATGCCGCCCACCTTGGGAGAAAGCACGGTGTAGTCGGCGCTGACGAAGGCGTCGTCGGTGCCTTGTTCTTCGCTGCGGGAAAACAGCAGTTGCCAGGCGCAAAAGGCGAGGGCGCAGGCCAGCAGGGCCAGGCCGAGAAGAAATGCGCGCGAGCGCAGTATGGGTTTTTGCATGGGGATGCTCTTTCGTAAAAATGAAAATTCAAGCGGCGCGCGGCGGATAGACGCGCGTCGGCAGGATGGGAATGATCACAATCATGGCCAGCGCGATGGCGGCCACGCAGAGGTACAGGTCGGACGAGGTCAGGGTGACGACTTGCGCATGCATGCGCTGCGCCATTCCCGCCATGTCCACGCCGGCCGGCAGATTGCCCAGGCGGTCGCTGAGCACCGTCGAATGAAAATGGTTGCGGCGCGTGATCAGCGCATCGAGCACGCCGGTGGCGACGACGGCCGACATGCCCTTGATGGTGTTGAACCAGGCCGAGGCGAATGGGCCATCCTGCGGCGCCAGGCCCGTGGTGGCCAGCAGCAGCAAGGGAATTACGGCCATCGGTTGCGCAAAGATCTGCACCGCTTGCAGCAGGTAGAAATGCGTGCGTATCCAGTCGGGCGACATGCGCGCACCCAGCATGCAAGACAGGGCCAGCATGCCCAGGCCGATGGCCAGCACCCAGCGGCAGTCGACGGCGCGCAGATTGCACAGGGCGGCCACCAGCGGCAGGGCGATCAGCTGCGGCAGCGCCACCATCAGCATCACGGGCGCCGTTTGCAGCGGGCGGTAGGCGTGCACCTGCGCCAGGTAGGACGAGGGGATCAGGATCACGGCCAGCAGCACGAACAGCACGCCGCCCAGGGTCAACAAGGCATGGCTGAGATTGCGCCGCGACAGCAGCTGCAGCTTGAAGAACGGCAGCGGATGCGACCACTCATTGATGAAGAACAGTACCAGCAGCACGGCGCCGCCGCCCAGCAGCATGCAGATCAGCGGCGAGGCGAACCACGCCAGGCGCTCGCCCTGCAGCATGCCGATCACCAGCATGCTGATGGCGGGCAGGCCAAGCAGCAGGCCGCGCCAGTCGAACTGGCGGAAGCGTTCGAGGCGCAGCGGGTCCTGCGGCAAGCCCCAGGACACCATCAGCAGGGCGACGATGCTGCCCGGGACGACTTGCCAGAACGCCCATTGCCAGCCCAGGTACTCGGTCCAGAAGGCGGCCAGCGGCGTGCCCAGGCTGGGACCGAAAGTGGCGCTCAGCGCATAGCCGCCCAGGCCATACAGCTTGATGTTCGGCGGCAGGAAGCGCAGCGCCACCGTCATCAGCATGGGCGGCAGGGCGCCGCCGGCCGCGCCCTGCACCACGCGCAGGAACATTAGCACTGACAGGTTCGGCGCAAACGGGCATAGCAGGCCGGCCGCCATGCAGACGATGATGGCGGCGGCCGTCAGCCGGCGCAGCGAAAAGGTGACGGAACACCACGGCGCGAACGCCATGGCCGACACCGAGGCGGCCGCATACAGGGCGACGAGCCAGCTGGCGTCGTCGCGCGCGATGCCCATGGCGCCGCGGATGTCGGCCAGTGCGACCTTGGTGATGTTTTCATTCAGGCCTGCCACCAGCACGGCCAGCAGCACACCGGTCAGGCCCGTGGCCAGGCGCAGGCCGAAAGCAGGTGAGACGGGAGGCGCGGCCGCGGGGGCGGCGCCGGGAAGCGGTACAGCGGACACAGGGAACTCCGTGGATGAGGATCAGTCCACGCAGTATAGGTAGCCGTTAATCTTGTGAAAATTGATAATTAATGAACTGTGAATTGCGTCTGGCGCAATGATGGGTGGGGTCGGACCCTGTGGGGCTGACCCCGGTCTTTGTCGTTGGGTTTGGCGTCTGGCGTGTGAGTTCAGATCAACCCCAATCAAATGCTGGGGTCAGACCCGCAAGGGTCTGGTCCCGTGCACAGGTCCTTGATCATGCGGCGCAGCCAGCGGTGCGCATGGTCGTGGTCGAGGCGCGGGTGCCAGGCCTGGAAGACTTCCACGCTGTCGACGGGGATGGGCAGTTCGAACGTGCGCAGCTTCAGGCCCAGGCGCTCGACGATGGCCAGCAGCGGTGTGGGCATCAAGGGCAGCAGCAGGCGCGAATCGGCCACGGCGAAGATGGCAGACTGGAAGTTGGGGCTGATCAGCGAAACCCTGCGCGTGTAGCCCCGCTCCGCCAGGGCCGTATCGAAGGGGCCGCGCGCCAGGCCGCGCCGCGAGACGCTGATATGTTCGTACTCGGTAAAGCTGTCGAGGTTGATGGGGCCGTCGAAGATCGGGTGGTCGCTGCGGGCGATGCCGACAAAGCCGCTGCTAAACAGCTGCTGCAGTTTGATGTCGGGCGCAAAGGCGCGCCGCGCGCTGATGTACAGGTCAATGCGGCCCGCGTGCAGGGCGTCGTTTTCCGTGGCGCCGTCGCCTTCGGGCACGAAGCGCAGCACGGTGTGCGGCGCGTGCACGGCCAGCAGGTCGCGCAGCTTGCCGCCGTAGGCGCCGACAAACACGTCATTGGCGCACAGGCTGAAGGTGCGTTCCAGGGTGCGCAAGTCGACTTCGCGGCCGGACGTGAAGATGGCGTGCGCCTGCTCCACCACGCCGCGCACCTGCTCGCGCAATTCCAGCGCGCGCGGGGTGGGCGCCAGGCCGCGCCCGGAGCGCACGAAGACGGGGTCGCCGATGGCGTCGCGGATGCGCGCCAGGGTGCGGCTCATGGCCGGCGCGCTCAGGTTCATGCGCCGCGCGGCGGCCACGGCGCTGCCTTCCTCGAGCAGGATGTCGAGGGCGACGAGCAGGTTCAGGTCGGGGAGTTTCATGCGCCGATTATAGCCCGGGGGCCAGCGCCGGCGCTGCGCCGGCAGGACGCCGGCGCAACAGGGATGCTACTGCGCGATTACTCGGCTGCCGGCTCGGCGCCGCAGCATTTCTTGAACTTCTTGCCGCTGCCGCAAGGGCAGTCGTCGTTGCGGCCCACTTTCGGCTCTTCGCGCTTCATGGTTTGCACCGGTGCCTTGCGGCGCGGGACCCAGAAACGGTGGATGGCCGGCAGGTTCGCTTCCAGTTCCTGCGCCAGCTTGTGCGCCTTGACCGGGTCTTCCACCAGTTTCAGTTCTTCTTCCTTGATTTCGTCGGCGCCCAGCAGGTAGATTGGCTGCATCAGTTCGGCCACTTCGGAATCCCAGATCTCGTTCCACGAGCCCGGACGCAGTTCCATGCCGTCCCAGAAGCCCCAGCACCAGGCTTCGGCGTCGATCAGGGTCTGGCCTTCGTAGTCGTGTTCGACGAACAGGGCTTCGAACTCCTTCGGCGCCACTTCGAACGTCACCAGCACTTCGTTCATGAAGCGCATGATCAGGTTGACGATGCGCTCTTCTTCCTTGCTGTTCTTGAACTTCGGCGCGTCGTTGACATCTTCGCCCCACACGCGCGGCAACCACTCGGCCGGCATGATCGGTTCCGGACCGATGGCCACGGCCGTCAGATAGCCGTGCAGCATATCCATGGTCATCGCGTCTTCGGAGCACCGGTCCGACAACAGGAATTGGTCTAATTCGTCAAATTCTTTTTCTGATAATGGCTGTTCGAGTTGCATGGCTTGCTCTTTGATTGAATGTAAGGCGCCAGTATACGCCTTGCTGCGGCTTGCCGCCCAAGTGTTTGCACCGGCGGCCCGCGCGCGCCTTACAATGTCGCTTATGCACAATGAAAACCAGCCGCACGAGGACGACCGGCCCGTCCATCCCTTTTCCGCCCTGAGCCCCGATTGCGTGCTCGACGCCCTCGACAGCGTGGGACTGCGCGGCGATGGCCGCCTGCTGGCCTTGAACAGCTATGAAAACCGCGTCTACCAGGTGGGCATCGAAGACAGCGCGCCGCTGGTGGCCAAGTTTTACCGTCCCGCGCGCTGGAGCGATACGGCCATCCTGGAAGAACACGGGTTCGTGTCCGAGCTGGTCGAGCGCGAAATCCAGGTGGTACCGGCGCTGGAAATCAACGGCAGCACCCTGCACCAGTACCAGGGCTTCCGCTTTGCCGTCTTCCCCCGCCACGGCGGCCGCGCGCCCGAGCTGGACGACCCGGCCACCCTGGAATGGATAGGGCGCTTCATCGGCCGCATCCACGCCGTCGGCGCGCTGTCGACCTACAAGGAACGGCCGGCGCTCGACCACCAGACGTTCGGCGTCGAACCGCGCGAGTTTTTGCTGGGGGGCAATTTCTTGCCGCCCGAACTGCTGGCCGCCTATTCCAGCGTGGCGCAGCAGGCGCTCGATGGCGTCAAGCGCTGCTATGACCGCGCGGGCGACGTGGCCATGCTGCGCACGCACGGCGACTGCCATGGCGGCAATGTGCTGTGGACGGACGCCGGTCCCCATTTTGTCGATTTCGACGATAGCCGCATGGGGCCGGCCATCCAGGACCTGTGGATGATGCTGTCGGGCGAGCGCAGCGACCAGGTGCGCCAGATGAGCGACATCCTGGCCGGTTACGAAGACTTTTGCGATTTCGACCCGCGCCAGCTGTACCTGGTCGAAGCGCTGCGCACCCTGCGCCTGATCCATTATTCGGCCTGGCTGGCGCGCCGCTGGGACGACCCCGCCTTCCCCGTCGCCTTCCCGTGGTTTAACACGCAGCGCTACTGGCAGGACCGGATATTGGAACTCAGGGAGCAGGTGGCGTTGATGGACGAAGCGCCATTGTGGCCTGTTTGACCTAAACGCCCGAAAAGGGCGGTAAACGCCCCTCTTCTTGCCGCGCTGATTTGTGCATGCCTGTTCGATAATGGTGCTAATAAATTCCTAGAAGCAATGGAATTCACCCGAACAAGCGAGAAATCATGCAAGCACAGCAAAATCAGCGCCAGGCCGCCTCCCTCACCGTCGCGTATTCCGCCGACGACGAGTTCGACCAGGACAGCATCGTCTCGCTGCATGATTTCAAGGACCTGGAAAGCAAGGCGGAAGCGCCTGCTGCTGCCATCGCGTCCGAGCTGCAAGCCGAACCGCAGGCCGAGCCGGCAGCTGAAGCCGACAGCAAGGCGCCCGCCGTCGAACGCCAGAAAATGGAATTGAAAGCCATCCACGAGGCGATTGCCCGCGTGGAAGCGGAAGCGAAAGCTACCTGCGCCGCCGAAAGCCGGGCCCTGGCCGAGGCGCGCGTGCGCTCGCTGGCCGAGGATCGCGCCGCCATCGACGCGGCCGCCGCCGCCGCCGCCCAGCAAAATGCGCAGGCCGCCGAAGAAGCGATTGCCGCCAACCGCGAACGTCTCGATACCATGCGCGCCGCCGCGCAAGCGAGCGTGGCCCGTCTGGAAGCCGTCAAGCAGGAGACGGCCGAACTGCGCGCCCGCGTGGAGTCCGATAACGAAATCCGCCTGGCGGCCGAACAGCGTTCGCGCGCCGAGCAGGAAAGCCGCTTGCGCGCCAGCGAACAGGTGGCCGTGCAGTCGGAACTGGCCGAGCAGGCCGCCCGCGCCGCCGAAGAATTGCAAGTGCAGACGGAGCAGGCGCGCCTGCAGGCCGTCGAGCGCGTCGCCGCCGTGCAGGCGGCCAAGGAAGAAATGGTGGGCATCGCCTCGGCCGATGCACGAGTGGCCGTGCTGGCGCGCGAACGCGAGCGCCATGCGCACGGTGCGCGCCAGACGGCGCAGATGCTGGCCGAAGCGGAAAGCGAAGCGCTGGACTTGACGGTGCAGCGCGAGCGCGCCGACCAGATCGCGCTGGAATCGGCCTTCAATCGCGCCGCCGCCGAAGTGCGCGCCCTGGAAGAAGCGCGCGCGCTGGCGCACCTGGAACAGGAACGCGAAGCCATCGCCTTGGCGCAGGCGGAATCGGAACGCCATGCGGCGCAATCGCTGCGTTTGCGCCTGCAGACGGAAAAGGAATTGCGCGACGCGGCCATCCACCGCGAGCGCCTGGAAATGGTTGCCGTGGCCAGCGCGCAGGCGCGCCGCGATGCCGACGTGCGCATCCTTGCCGCCACCGAGGCACGCATCGAGGTGGACCGCCAGCTGCGCGCCGTGGCGCTGGCCCGCGTGGCCGCCGAACAGGATGCGGAAATCGCCGGCCACGCCAAGCTGGAAGCGGAAACGGCGGCCCTCGAAGAAACCAAGGCACGCGAAGCGGCCGAGCAGGCAGCCGCCGTGGCCGCCGCCCGCGAACTGGAAGAGCAGCAGCGCGCCGCCAGCCTGGCGCAGGAACGGGCCGAACTGGCGCGCCAGGCATCGGAACTGGCCGCCAGCCAGAACGAAGCCGAGCAGGCCGAAGTCGATGCCGGCAAGGCGACATTGGCCGCGCAGGCGCAAGCGTCGCAGCTGGCGCAGGAAAAAGCCCGTCAGGCAGAGCAGCTGCTGCAGGCGGAGCAGGAGCGCCTGGCCACGGAACAAGCCGCCATCGCCGCCTTGAAAGAAAAACTGGAAGCCGAAGCGCTGGCATTCAACGCGGCGCAGGAACGCATCGCCGCCGAAGGCGCGCAAGCGGAACTGCTGCGCGGCCAGCACGCGGCCGAACAGGCTTTGCGGGAGGCGGCGCAAAAGGAGGCCGACGCCATCCGCATCCTGATGGACCAGGCCCTGGTTGAAGGCGAAAAAAAGGCCGCCGCAGCGCTAGCCGTGCAGGCGCAGGCGCGCCTGGCCGTGGAACTGGGACAGGTACATAGCGAGCGCGCCCGCGTGGAAGAAGACAAGGCGCAAGCGGCCGATGCGCTGCTGGCGTCCGAGCGCGATTTCGTCGCGGCCGAACGCGAGTCGCTGGCCCTGATCGCGCAAAAACTGGTGCAGCAGCGCCAGACCAGCAGCGCCGAAGAGCGCGCCTCGCAAGCCATCGCTGGCCGTCTGGAAGCGGAAAAGCAGGCCACGGCAGCCGCCGAAACGCGCGCCGCCATGGAACAGCAGGCGCTCGACGCCATGCGCCAGCGCGAGCAGCTGGAACTGGCCGCGCAACAAGCGGCCAGCGAGAAACTCGACGCGCAGCAAGCTTTGCTGGCCAGCGCCCAGGCCCATGCGGCCCTGCAGCGCAAGGCGGCCGAGACGACGCGTGCGATGGTCGCCGCCAAGCAGCAATTGCTGGAACGGGAGCTGGAGCGCGCGCAGCAGCAGGAGCGCGAACTGGCCGCCCTGCGCGCCAGCCTGGAGCAGCCGCAAAGCGCGTTTTCCAGCTCCCTGACCGCCGCCCGCGCGAAAGCCGAACAGGTGAGTTCGGCCAGTCTGACGCGGGAAGTGATCGAGCGCTTGACCCAGCCTAACGACGCTGGTGCCGTCTGGCGTTCGCGCTAGGCTGTAACGTTTAAAACTTCCTGCCCACGCCCACCAGCAGCACATCCGCATCGCGGTGGTAATCCGTTACCACCCGGTTCCACGCCACTTGCGCCAGCCAGTGGCGGTTGACGTGGTAGCGGGCCACGGCTGACAGCAAGCCAGTCAGGCGCGCGTCGTGGCCCTGGGTGTCGCGGCCGTCCCAGGCCACGTACGGCCCGGCACCCATGCCGAATTCCACCTTTTCATTGAGCGAGCGGATCAGCCACAGCTGGGCTGCCGCGCCGCGCCGGTGCGCCAGCGCCGTGCTGCCTTCGTCGATGACGGTGGCGCTCCAGTCCACGTATTTTCCCGCCGCGCGCCGGTATTCCAGGGTGAACGGGCGCGAGGATTCGGAGCGGAAGCTGTTGACGATGGTGTGGCCTGTCGATAGGGTCAAGGTGTCGTCATACGCCCAGTTATGCAGGTGCAGCTTGGCGCCCGGCACGCCGTCATAGCGGTAGCCGGCGCCGATCAGCAGGTGCGTGGTGGTGTCCTTGCCGCTGGGGCGGATGCGGTTGACCTGGGCCAAGGCATACCAGCGGTTGTCGAACTGCCAGCGCGCCTGCAGGCTGGCGATGGAACCCCAGCCGTGGTCATTGTCGAAATTGTGCGGCGCTTCGTCCGTCTTGGCCGTGTCGAAGAAAAAATAGCGGCCGATGCCGGCACCCAGCATCAGTCCCTGGTCCACGTTTTTCGTGCGCAGCCACACCTGGCCCGCCATGCCGTCGCGGTGATGGTCTTCCGGATGCCCCTCGTTGATATACGACAGGCTCACCGCATTGTAATTGCCCACCGGCTGCGTGTAGCTGATGGCGCCGACAAAGGTGCGTTCATTGGTCGAGTGCACTTTCAGGGCGCCGGCCATGCCGGAGATATCCTGTGCCCGGGCAGACAGGGGGAGGGCGGCGGCCAGCAGGGCCAGGACGGTGTATGGCAGGCGCATGACGTTTCCAGTGACAGAGGTGAATACACGCTAACGGTCGTCTGGCGGAGCATCATGCGATTGCGCAAGTATCTTGCACATTGGCTACATTTATGGACTGTACCGGCCAGAACTCATCACAAGTGTATAAGAAAGTGAGAACGTGTGAGGCGCGCCAGCGATGAGGCGGGAGGGAGGCGCCGGCCCGGAAGGGCCGGCCGGCGCGATGCTGCGAAATTACGGTGTTACTGGCTCAATACGACTTTATCGGCAAAATATTCCGTCTCGCCGAAGCATTGCGTGGGCACGCCCTTGTGCTGGCTGTAGGTGACGAGGATGCGCTTGCCGGCGGCGGCCGTCAATTGCTTCGCCACGTCTTCATCGCGCACGCTGAACTGGAATTTTTCCGGGATGGTGCCCGGCAACGCCGTCAGCAGCAATTCCCCCTCCCATGTCTTGCAGATCCAGCCCCGCTTGGAGAACTTTTGCAGGTAGCCCGCCCGTTCGCCTTCCGAGTACGAGAAGCTGAGGGCCATCCACGTGTAGGCTGCCAGCAGCAGGAAGCCGGCCACGAGGAAGATGGCAAAGGCGAAGGTGACTTTTTTGGTCGTAGGGGTCATGGTTGGGTTGTCTAGGTAAAAGGATCAGTCCTTGCGGCCGGCTTTCCAGTTCAGGCCGAAATTGTAGCGTTCGTCCATGGCCTGGTGCGCCGTGATTTTACCTTGGCCGCCGAAGTATTCCACCAATTTTGTCACCTGCAGGTTGCCGTCGTGGTTTTCCAGCATGGCGATGGCGCACATGGCGTGCTGGCTGTCGCTGTCGAGGCGCACTTCCACCGTGGGCTGGCCGGGAATCTCGATCGTCACGACGCCATCGGTGGCGGCCCAGTTCGGCACGCCTTCGTAGATGAAGGCGTAGACGAGCACGCGCTTGATCTGGTCGAAATGGGTGCCGTTGATGAAGATGTTTTCGCCGCTGCTGATGCTGCCCGTGCGGTCGTCGCCTTCCAAGTGGATGTACGGCGGACGGTCGTAGGCGCCCCAGCTGTTGCCCAGTGCCTGCACGGCGCTTTTGCTGCCATTGCTCATTTCGAACAGGCAGCCGATATCGAGGTCGATGCCGCCCGAACGGCCGGCCGGCTTGTTGAACAGCTTGCCCAGGAAGCCCGTGTCCAGTTTTGACGCGGGCGCCTGGCCTTGCGACGCGTTCTGGTTCCAGTTCAGGTTGACCCGGATGCGGCCATAGCCGCCGCTGTCGCGCTTGTCGAGCGAGATCTTGTCGCCGCGTTTTTCCAGGCGGATTTTCGACAGCGAGATTTTATTCGCCGCAGGCGGAGCCGCTGGCGCGGGCACGGAAGCCGGTGCTGGCGCCGGGGACGACGAAGCCGCTTCGCTGCCGCCGAAGTGCTTCAGCAGCGCCGCCAGGCCGCCCGCGAAACCCTGGCCCACGGCGCCGAAGCGCCAGCTGCCGTCGCGGCGATACAGTTCGCCGATGATGACGGCTTTCTCGTCTTGGAAGTCATTGCCCGTGAAGGCAAACGTGGCCGCCTGGCCCAGCGCCATGCTGGAGTTGCCCAGCGCGCGCATGCTGCCCTGTTCCGTCGCCGCCGTGAATACCAGCTTGTCGATCGAGGCGGGCAGGCGGGCAAGGTCGACCTGGAAGGTGGAGCGGGGACCGTTCAGCTCCACCGTGACGGCGTTGTCCGGCGCGCTTTTCTGGTTGTAGAACACCATGTAGCGGTCGTCCGACAGCTTGCCGGCCGCATCGACGCCGAAGCAGCTGACGTCCACTTCCATCGAACCCGAAACGATATCGAGCGTGACGGAAAACGGGCCGTTCAAGCCCAGGTCCGCCAGTTTGCCTTTTTGTCCGCGTGTGAAATTGGTCATGGTCGTGCAATCCCTTCGTCGCTTGAGAGTTGAGTCAATGAGGTAGTCGGATGGTGCGCGGCGGCGCCATCGGCCGCATGGCGGATGCCGAACAGGCGCGCCTGCTCGATGATGCGCAGCGCCCAGCTGGAATGCGTCGCCACTTCGCACATCGATTCCTGCATGCGGAACACGGCCGGGCTGTCCGGGTCGATGATGCGCAGCGCCAGTTCGATGTCCGACTGCGCCACCTGGTAGTGGCGTTCGATCTGCGGCACCTGGTCCGGATGGATGGCCGTCTTGGCGATCATGCCGTGCGCCATGTCCTGCGCCACTTCGGCGTCCAGCCAGCTGCCCTGCGACAGGTGCTCGAAGACGGGTGCCGTCAGCTGGAAGCCGTGCGGCTTGAAGATGGTGACCAGGCGGCCGATGACCTGGCCCAGCGGCGTCTGGTAGATGGTGCCGCTGGTGGGGCGGCGCAATCCCAGCAGGGCCAGCAGATCATTGCCGCCGATGCGCAGCGCCAGGATGCGGCGCCGCACTTCCGGCGCGGACAGGATGATGCGGAACTGCTTCATTTCCTCGTCGTCGAATACTTCTGCCGTTTCCAGGGTCGGCATCAGCAGATGGTGCGTGTGGCGCACCAGCTCGAAATACGCGTTGAAATTGCTGCGCGTGGATTTCGGCAGCACGAAGCCGCTCAATTTGTCGGCGCCCGGCATGGCCAGCACGCGCGCCAGCACGTCGAGATTACGCACGCGCACGAAGCGCAAGGTATCCGATTCGTCGCACATGTTTTGCAGCGCCAGCGACAGATTGAACAGCGCGTAACTGAGGTCGCGTTCCGCGATGGCGTCTTCGGTGCAAAGGATCACCGAGCGCAAATGGCTGAATTTGTCGCCATTGGCGATCGCCAGCAAGTCCTTGTGCGTGGTCGGCACATACATCGAGGCGCCGAGCGCCGCTTTATGCTCGCTTTGTGGGTGTAGGGAGTTGTTATCCATCGACTGCGCTCCTGATAAGGGCGACCGCCTGGTAAGGCAGCGCCGGTTCTACTGTGACGGGTATGGTTTTTTCCTGCGCCAGAAGCAGCAAATGTGCCACGTCCGGCGCATTCGTGTCGCGCACGATCAGGCGCTCGGGCACGCGGCGCAGCAGCACGCGCGTCGCTTCGCCGATGCCGGGCTTGATCAGATTGATGTCGCTGATGCCGTATGCCTGCTGCGTAGCAGCCATGTAGGCTTGCGAGCGGGCCGCCATGGCTGGTGCATCGCTCGCTTCGGCCAGCGGCACGCCGCTGCTGGCGGCAATGGCCACGGCGTCGGCCACCAGGCCGTCGGCGAAAGCGCGCGACTGGTCGTGCTGCTCGAACTGCGCGTAGTACACGCAGCCGTGGAAGTCGCCGGGGGCTATGGCTTCGTTGAGCACGGAGCGGCTCACGAGCCCCGAGACGGTGGCATTCAGAATGCTCGACGGGATCAGGTAGTCGCTGGCCGAGGCGGCGCAGGCGGCCGTGCCTGCCAGGTCGGACAGCACGAACAGGCCGCCGTCGATCGCCGTTCCATGCGCCGCATTGAAGTCATTGACCGTCTGGCGCAGTTCGCGCGAAATCACGCCCTTGCCCGTCCAGCCGTCAACGAAGACGAGGGAGTCGGCCGCATGGCCCTGCGCCAGGATGTGCTGCAGGGCGTTCGCATCGATGCCGCGGTCGCGGATGATGGAGACGGAATAATGCTGGCATTCGCGCTGGAATACCTGGCGCAGCAAGTGACCCAGGATGACGCCCACGGGCGTGCCGGCGCGCGCCAGCGACACCAGGGTGATGGAACCCGTGCGGCGCGCCGCGATCAGCGCGGCCAGGCGCAGGCAGTCGCGCGCCATCTGCAGGCGGTTGGCCGCAAACGCGCTCTGGAACAGGGCCAGGTAGGCGGGCGAAGGCAGGGACTCGGGCGACAGCATTTCGCTGTAGTGGCGCTGGCCCGACTGGATCAAGCGCTCTTTTTCGGCCAGGTCGCGTATCGGTTCGAGCGCCATCGGCGTGAGCAGAAATTCCACGTCTTCCTGGCGGTAGCTGCCGCTGAAATGCTGCGTGCCTTCGGTCATAGCGCCGCCACCGTGAGTGCCGCCAGCTGGGTGCCGTTGGGGATGATGGCGTAGTCGCAGGCGGCCATGAAGCGCGCGTCCGAACGGCTGTCGCCCATGCCGAAGCTGACGATGGGGCCGTGTTCGGCTTCCAGTTCCGCGCGCAGGTAGGCGACGGCGCGCGCCTTGTTCAAGGTCTTCGGCAACACGGCCAGGTTGTTGCCGTTTCGGTGGATGAAGTAATCGGAACCTTCGCTCGCGATCCACTGCTGCAGCACCTGCTCTTCGATGTCGGCCAGGCGTTCGCCGCGCGCTTCATGGTCCTTGACGACGATGTAGAACGGCGTGTTGTAGTCTTCGATCAGGCGCGCGCGCGAAGGCATGCCCGCCTTGGCCTGGAAATCGTCGATGATGCGCATGGCGTCCCGCAGGCCGGGCAGGGCCGTCTGCATGTCGTCCTGCATCAGGGCCAGCCAGCCCGCATCGAGCGCGCCGCCCGGCTGCAGCACGATGCCGCCGTAATCGAGCACGCTGTAGCTGGTAAACGGCAGGTCGACGCGGCGGAAGGCGTCGCCATTCCTGGCCGTGGCGGGAATCAGGGTCATGCCGCTTTGCGCGAATTCAAAGAAGGCGCGCTGGCGCGCCGTCGTAAATGAACAGGCGTCGCCATTTTTCAAATAGGCGGCCGCTTGCAGGTCGGTCTCGCCCGGGCATTTTTTCGGGGTCTGGAACAGTGTGTCGTCCAGATCAACAAACAGGAATTTCTTCAATTTTGGTCTCTGACTGAAAGTGGAACAGGCGGCCGTTCAACTGGCCGGCGAGTTGCATGAGGGCCGGGCTGGCCGGGGTTTCATGGCAGATGAAAACGTGCTGGTACTGGCCAGGCGCCACGTTGTACAGGTAGTTGGCGATGCCTTCGCCGTAATTGTCGTCGCAGTTGACGATGTGGCCGACGGAACCCCACGACAGGATCGGCGAGCGCGTGGTCGACTGCACCACGACGTTCTTGCCCAGCGCTTCGAGTTCGCGCGCCAGCAAAAACGACGGGTGCATGAATTCGCCCGTGCCCAGCACGAGCACGGAGTCGCCGGCGCCGATTTCCTGCGCCAGCTGCACGGCCAGGCCTTGCGGCGGCGCCAGGGCGCGGCCCACGCCGATGCGGCCGAACGCGGGGCTGGCGCCCCGTTCCGCATTCGCCTCGAAGCGCTGCGCGCTGGCCGCCACCGGCGCCGGCGCATCGCCGGCCTGGAATGCATACTGGCCGGAGAGCGCCGCGCCGATGCTGGTGGGCAGGCCGAAACGCTCGCTCAAGCCCGTGTTGGCGGCCTGGCCCATGAAATTGGTAATGACGCCCAGGTGCAGTTTTTCCAGCTGCGGGTAACGCGCGCGGCACACTTGCACCAGGTTGGCGAAGGTGTTGCCGGTCGACGCTTCATCGTCGATCAGTACCAGGCTGCGCGCCGTGGAAAACAGGGCGCTGGCCGCGTCCGATAAATGCAGGAACTGGCGCGGCGCGTGGCTGTGCGATTCCTCGAATTCGAAGAAGGGCACCGTGCCCACGCGGTAGCGCGAGCTGTGCAAGAACAGGGCCTTGCCATTCGGATTGGCGCGCAGCCATGCCTCGAACACGCCCTGGCCCAGGCCGACGGCCGTTTCCGCCATGGCGATGAAGACGACGGGACCGGGCAGGCTGGGAGGAATCTGCGCGGCCAGGTCGTCGTGGATGGTTTGCATGGCGCGCGGCGTGACGGGCCAGTGCTTGCCCAGCACTTTGGACAGGAACAGGAAGCCCCGCTTGGCGTTGGCGCGCGCGGCAAAGCCGATCAGCCAGTCCAGCGGAAAGCGCGCCTCGTCCACTGTCAAGGTCAGCTCGCCCGTGGGCATCTGCTGCTTGACGATGTTCATGGCAGCTCCACGGCGTAGGCGGCTTCGCCCACGCGCATGCCTTCCTGGACGGCGGGCACGGTGAGCTTGTCAAAGCCCTGGTCGAAACCGGCCAGCGCGAGGTAGGGCAGGTTGGGGCCGGCCGCGCAAGCCATGCCGATGCCGCCCGACATGCGTGGGTTGATCTCCAGCAGCGCCAGGCCATTCGCGCCTTCGCGGAACTGGATGTTGAAGACGCCATTCAGGCGGTAGTCGTGCGCCAGTTTCTCGCAAGCCGCCAGCAGGTCGTCGCGCAGTTCGATCAGCTGGCCGCTGCCGCCGCCATGCAGCTTCTTGCGCGGTACGGCGCAAACGAGCTTGCCCTGGTCTGCCACGCAGTCGGCGCTGTATTCGTGGCCGTCGAGGTATTCCATCAGCAGCAGTGTCTTGAACGATGCCATCTGCGCCAGGCCCGCGCGCAGCTCCTGCGCATTGATCTGGTAGGCGGCGCCGGCCAGCAGCAGCTGGGCGCTGGTGCGCTCCTCATCGAGAATGGCAAAGCCCAGGGCATACACGGATTCGGACGGCTTGATGCACAGCTTGCGATGCAGCGGGCGCAGTTCGGCGTAGGCGGCGTCGTATTCGGCGATGGTGGTCACGGCGCGGTAGTCGGCCGGGCGCGCCATCGGCAGGTCGAGACCGTCGCAGAAGCGCGCCTTGTCGTGCATCAGGGTCAGGGTGTCTTCGCTTGCCACGCTGAGCACGCGCGTGCCGATGGCGGCGAAGCGCGCGCTGGCGCTGCCGATCA
This sequence comes from Janthinobacterium sp. HH104, assembly GCF_001758715.1. Classification (NCBI taxonomy): domain Bacteria; kingdom Pseudomonadati; phylum Pseudomonadota; class Betaproteobacteria; order Burkholderiales; family Oxalobacteraceae; genus Janthinobacterium; species Janthinobacterium sp. HH104. The sequence goes on from NZ_LRIB01000001.1 coordinate 48,431, forward strand.
GGCCCGCTTCCTTGCCGGGCCAGAAAATCGTGATGCCCCGCTCGCGGCAAAATTCCAGGCACCACTCGACATAATTGAGACCCGTGAGGCCCGACGGTTCGACCGCGTATTCGTGGGCCGACAGGAAGGCGGCCGCGTGCGCGTTCGTATTGCTGCACACGATGTGATAGCGGGGGGCGCCGTTTGTCGCGGCCATGTCGGCCTCGCGGATCAGACGCATGGCCGTGCCGACCGAGGAAAATGTTTTGTTGAACCAGACTCTTTGCATGTACGGGGACCGGGTGGAAATAGGGAAGCCGCGCGCAGGTGCGCGCGCGGGGATTCTAAACGACCAGACTTAACCTGGCCTTAGAAGGAGGAAATCAGCCGGCTTTGCCAGACGCTGTCCACTTCAGGAACGCGTCGCGGTTGCGCGAGCAGATGAAGACCTTGCCCGAGCCGGAAAAGCGCAGCACGATGCCTTCGCCGCTGGTCACGCTGTTGACGATATTGCCGAGGAAGCCGCCGATGCCGCCGCCGCTCGCGCCGCCGCCCGTGGTCACGGAAATCTCGTATTTCAGGCTGCTGTCCCAGCAGACGACGTGGGAATTGTCGATCACGACATCCTTGCCCGGCTCGACGTCGAGCTGGAACATGGAGCCGAAGCCCGACACCACCACTTGTCCCGTGCCGGCCGTCTCCATGACGAAGAAGCCGCCCGACTGGGCGAACAAGGCGTTGCCGATGCTTTGCGTGCGCACCTTCATTTCCGTGCCCGAAGTGGCGGCGACAAAGGCGCCGTCGTTGAGCAGGTACTGGCGCGCGCCCACGTCGACCACTTCGATGGCGCCCGGCAGGGTGGGCGAGAGCAGGCAGTCGCCGCTGCCGCGCACCGCTTCGATGTGCTGCTGGAAGAACGATTCGCCATTCGCGAAGCGGCGCATGATGGCGCTGCCCAAGCCGCCCGTCATCTTGCCTTTCAAGTCCAGCGCCGTCTCCATCATCACCATCGCATCGGATTCGCAATAGATGGTTTCGCCCTGCTTCATGCTGACGTGCAGGAATGGATCGACGTCGCCGGTGACACTAAATACTGGCATGATAAATCTCCAAAAAAAAGCCGCCTGAACTGTGCAGGCGGCAGCAATGATATGACATTAAGATAATTCACCTCGGAAAACCGTAGCGAGCAAGCTCGATTTCGGGTTAAGTCGCGCAGCTGTACGGAGGTACAGCGAGCAACGCAGGCCCGAAAGTGAGCGGCGCAGTAGGTTTAACGAGCGTGAATTAGGCGTTGACGCCGAACGAACGGGCGAGTGGGCCCAGGCCGCCGTTGAAGCCCTGGCCGATCGCCTTGAACTTCCATTCGCCGTTGTAGCGGTAGATTTCGCCAAAGATCATCGCCGTTTCCGTCGAGCTGTCTTCGGACAGGTCGTAGCGGGCGATTTCTTTTTCGCCTTCCGCGTTCAGGCAGCGGATGAAGGCTTTCGAGACCATGCCGAAGTTCTGGCGGCGCGCGTCGGCGTCGTGAATGGTGACGGTGACGCTGATGCGGTCGATGTCGGCCGGCACGCGCGACAGGTCGATTTCGATGCGCTCATCGTCGCCTTCGCCTTCGCCCGTGGTGTTGTCGCCCGTGTGGACGACGGAACCGTCGGTCGACTTCAGGTTGTTGTAGAAGATGAAGTCAGAGTCGCCACGGACTTTGCCGTCGCTTTTCAGGAGGAAAGCACTACCGTCAAGGTCGAAGGTGGCGCCGTCCGTCGAACGAGGATCCCAGCCGAGGCCGACGATGATCTTCTTCAGGTTCGGTGCTTCCTTGCTCAGGTTGACGTTGCCGCCTTTTTGCAAACTGATTGCCATGTGGTGCTCCTTTTTAATAAATAACTCAAACAGACCTGCATGGGATGAGCGCCAGGGCGCTCGTGCCATTACTCTTTCAACTGGGGGCGCAACCCCCGATTTCAAGCTTCTACCGCGTGCCGTTTGCGATAACGCAGCGATGACCACAGCGAGACGAGGATGAAGGCCACGCCGGACAGGCCCGTGAACCATTCCGGAATATGGTACTTGACGGATGCCAGCATGATCAAGGCGAGGATGCCGATCGCATAATGGGCGCCGTGCTCGAGGTAGACGAATTCGTCCAGGGTACCCTTGTGTACGAGGAAGACCGTCATCGAGCGCACGAACATGGCGCCGATGGCCAGGCCCAGCATGATGATGACGACGTCGTTGGTGATGGCAAAGGCGCCGATCACGCCGTCAAAGCTGAACGAGGCGTCCAGCACTTCCAGGTACAGGAAGCCGCCGATACTGCCGCGCGCCACCGTTTTTACCAGGTCGCCATTGCCGTTTCTGGCTGGCGCGGCGCCTTCTTCCGCCTCATCCTGCAAGTCCGGTTCGCCTTCTTCCAGCAAGCCGCTGATCCAGTTCACGCCGATGTAGACGGCGATGCCGACGATGCCCGAAGCGAGCACGCTGTATTTTTCGTCCACGGGGCCCATCGCCACGCAGGCAGCCACGGCGCCCATGGTGATCAGCACGGCCAGGCTTTCGGTGCCCAGCGCGTTGACTTTTTCCTCGGCCCAGCCCAGCCAGTGCAATTCTTTCTCGTCGTCAAACAGGAAGTTCAGGAAGACCAGCAGCAGGAAAGCGCCGCCGAAGGCCGCCACTTGCGCATGGTTGTCCGTCAGGTGCTTGGCATACACGTCCGGCGTCGTGGTGGCCATGGTCCACACGTCGACCAGGCCTAAGCCCGTAGCCACCGATACGATGACGAGCGGGAACAGCAGCCGCATGCCGAAGACGGCCACGAGGATACCGACCGTCAAGAACAGTTTTTGCCAGAACTCATTCCAGTGGCGCAAGACCGAGGCGTTGACGACGGCATTGTCGAACGACAGCGACACTTCCATGATGCCCAGCACGCCCGTGATCCACAGTGCCTGGATCATGCCGGCCATGCCGCCATGGCTGTAACCCCACCAGCCCGACACCGCCATCAGGATAAAAGTGACTAAAAAGGAAATTCTGAAATGCCGCATGAGGACCCCGTTGCAAGTATGAAGACGTTTGATTATCCGCGCCGCTGTGCGCGCCGCACTCAGTGTTGATATACGTCAATTGTTGTATATGCCATGATTTTATATGATCGCCGTCGCTGGCGGCGTTTTTATGGCATGGCGAAGGACGGTTCTGCTAACGCGGTTGATCTGCGATAATTGCGGCGCGCCTGTCTGGCTGCCGCAGCCCCAGACACACTCTCTACATATATATAAGAAGGAATACCCCGTGGATATCGCTTACCTCGTCACGCCCCTGATCGCCTGGATCCTGGTCGGACCGATCAAATTTCTGATCAACAGTGCCCGCACGCGGCAATGGGCGTTCGGCCTGGTCGGCAATGGCGGCTTTCCCAGCAACCATAGCGCCGTCGTGTCCAGCATGGCCACGCTGATCGCCTTGCGCGAAGGCATCGGTCATCCCGCCTTCGGCGTGGCCGTGACGTTGGCCTTCATCGTCATCATCGACGCCAACAGCCTGCGCCAGCACGTGGGCAAGCAGGCGGCCGCCATCAACCGCCTGGCCAAGGAAGCGGGCAGCGCCGCGCACAAGACCTTGCGCGAGCGCATGGGCCATACCCTGGTGGAAATCGCCGGCGGCCTGTGCACGGGCGTGGCGATCGGTTTCCTGATCAATTACGTCTTTGCCCGCTAAGTTCGCTTTTCCTGAAACGCAAAACCCCGCTTCAAGGCGGGGTTTTGCGTTTCAGGGCGTAAAAACTACGTTTCATCCATTGAATAAAGCATTACAGGAAACGGCCGATTGACATGCCCGGATGCGCTCATGGATACTTTGGCGCTTGTGGTTTTAATAAAAATAAATGCCTGCCATCGCCTGCAGCCCTATCCGGGCCGCCGGGACGGTCGTGGCGCTATCTATCCGGAGAATTACCCATGTTGCGCAAAACCCTGTTTGTTCTGGCAATCGCTTCTGCCTTGGCCGCTTGTGGCAAAGAGTCCAAAGATCCTGGCAAAGGCGCTGGCAAGGATGGCAAGGAACAGGCGGGCGCTAGCGTCAATCTGCTCGTGTCGCCGGAAGACTTGCTGACCATCCAGAGCAATGCGCTGGCGTCGGGCCCTGTCATCACCGGCTCCGTGCAGCCCGAGCGCAACGCGGACTTGCGCGCCGAAGTGTCGGCCGTGGTGATCCAGGTCCTGAAGGAAAACGGCGAAGCCGTGAAACGGGGCGACGTGCTCGTGCGCCTGGACGAAACGGCTATCCGCGACAGCCTCAATTCGGCCGAAGAAGCGAGCCGCGCCTCGAGCCAGGTGCTGGAACAGTCCGAACGCATGTTCCAGCGCATGAAAACCCTGCGCGCCTCGGGCATGACGTCGACGCAGGCGCTGGAAGATGCGGAAATTCGCCGCAACAATGCACAGAGCGATCTGTCCGCCGCGAAGAGCCGCGCCGCCCAGGCCCGCCAGCAGCTGCAGCGCACCCTCGTGCGTGCGCCGTTCGACGGCATCGTGAGCGAGCGCAAGGTATCGAATGGCGATACGGCGCAAATCGGCAAGGAATTGATCAGGGTCATCGATCCGACCAGCATGCGCCTCGAAGGCCTGGTGTCGGCCGACAAGATCGGTGTCGTCAAGGTGGGCCAGCCCGTGCTGTTCCGCATCAATGGTTATCCGGGCCAGGATTTCGCGGGCAAGGTGCGCCGAGTCGATCCTGCCGCCAACGCCGTCACGCGCCAGGTGGCCGTGCTGGTCGATTTCAACGACAAGGAACAGCCGCGCGTGGCCGGCCTGTATGCGGAAGGGCGCATCGAGACGGAAACCGTCAGCGCGCTGATGATCCCCGACTCGGCCCTGGTGAAGGCGGGCGACATCACCTACACGTGGAAAGTCAAGGACAAGGCCTTGCATAAAGTCAATTTGCGCATCGGCGCGCGCGACGTACGCACGGGCCAGTGGGAAGTGCAAAGCGGCCTGGCCAGCGGCGACACCGTGCTGCGCACGCCGGGCTCGACCTTCAAGGATGGGCAGAAAGTGGAATTGACGGCAGCCAAGGCCGTGCCCGCCGCCGCCGTGGCTAGCAGCAGCGCCGCCGTTGCCGGTAAAGGAAACTAAGCCATGTTCCTTTCCGATTTCAGTATCAAGCGGCCCACCGCCACCATCGTCCTGATCCTGGCGATGATGTGCGTCGGCTTGCTGGCGCTCAAGAAACTGCGCGTCAACCAGAACCCGGACGTCGAAGTGCCCTTCATCGTCGTCAGCATTCCTTACCCTGGCGCCTCGCCCGACACGGTCGAGCGCGAAGTGGTGAACCGCCTGGAAAAATCGCTGCAAAGCATTTCCGGCGTAACCGAAGTCAACAGCGATTCGAATGAAGGTTCGGCCAGCATCTTCCTGAAGTTTTCCTTCAATACCAATTTGATCGAAGCGTCCGACAATATCCGCAATGCGATTGCCGCCGTGCGCTACAAGTTGCCGACGGAAATGCGCGAGCCTATCTTGCAGCGCATCGACCCGGCTGCCGAGCCGATCATGCAACTGGCGCTGTCGTCGAATTCGCAAAGCCATGCGGAAATCTCGCGCCTGGCCGAAGACGTGCTGTCGGACCGTTTCCGCACCGTCGATGGCGTGGCGCTGGTCAACGTGGGCGGTTCGCTCAAGCGCGAACTGTCCGTGCTGCTGCGGGCGGAAAAATTGCGTGAATACAATGTGTCCGTCAGCGACGTCGTGACCGCCTTGCGCAACCAGAATACGAACGCCCCCGTGGGCAAGGTGCGCGGCATCCTGGACGAGAAAAGCATCCGCCTCGTGGGCCGCATCGAGTCGCCGTCCGATTTCGAACAAGTGGTGATCAAGCGCCGCGGCGAGGAAATCGTGCGTCTGGCGCAAGTGGCCACCATCGAGGATGGCTTTGCCGAAGTCAACAGCCTGAGCATGCGCAGCGGCAAGCCCAACGTGGGCATTTCCATCACCCGCGTGCGCGACGCGTCCACCGTCAGCGTGGCCAACAAGATCCGCGACATGGTGGCGGAAATCAACAAGACCTTGCCGAAGGGCACTTTGTTGCAAGTGACGCGCGACGGTGGCGAAAACGCCCAGCACAGCTTGAACAACGTGATCGAATCGCTGGTGCTGGGTGCCGTGCTGACGATTTTCGTTGTCTACGCTTTCCTGAACTCGTGGCGCTCGACCCTGATCACGGCGCTGAGCCTGCCCACGTCCGTGATTGCCGCCTTCATTGCCGTGTGGCTGTGCGGCTTTACCCTGAACTTCATGACCCTGCTGGGCCTGTCGCTGGCCATTGGCGTGCTGATCGATGACGCCATCGTCGTGCGCGAAAACATCGTGCGCCACATGCAGATGGGCAAGGACCGCCGCACGGCCGCGCTGGAAGGCACGGCCGAGATCGGCATGGCCGTGGCCGCCACGACCTTCTCCATCATCGCCGTCTTCATCCCCGTGGCCTTCATGCCCGGGATCTCCGGCGAATGGTTCCGTCCGTTCGCCTTGACGGTGACGTGCTCGGTGCTCGTCAGCCTGGGCATCTCGTTTACGCTCGACCCGATGCTGTCGGCCTACTGGGGCGACCCGGTCGAGGAACACTCGGCACCGAAAAAAGGCATCGGCCGCGTGCTCGATAAATTCAACCACTGGTTCGATCATCAGGCCGACCGCTATGGCCGCGTGATCGCCTGGGCCCTGCATCACCGCCGCTGGATGGCCGTGATCGCCTTCGGCAGCCTGGTGGGCGCCATCGTTCTGCATGCAACGCATGGCGGCACGAGTTTCCTGCCGGCATCCGATTCGGGGAACCTGATGATCAATGTGCGCACGCCATCGTCGAGCAGCATCGAATATTCGCGTCTGAAACTGGAAGCGGCGGCCGTGCTGGCGCGTACCTTGCCTGAAACCAAGGATACCAACAGCTCCATCACCGCAGGCGGCGGACGAGTGTATGTCGACATCGGCAAGCGCAACACCCGCAAGCGTTCGGCCAAGGAAATCGCGGTCGAACTGCGCGAGAAGATGTCGCGCCTGGTGGGTGCCGAATACGTGGTGCAGGATGACTTGAGCAACGGTTCGCAAAAGCCGATTCAGGTGGAATTCACGGGCCCGGATTCGCGTAAACTGATGGAAATCACGAATGCCTACATGGACAAGCTGCGCGCCATTCCTGGTGCCGTCGACGTGGGCTTGTCCGAGCAGGATCCGAAGAACGAGCTGCAGATCGAGCTCAACCGTGGTTTGGCCAACTCGATGGGCATTTCCGTCAATGACGCGGCACAATCGTTGCGCGTGGCGTTTGCCGGCGTGGAAGTGGGCGACTGGGTCGATCCGACGGGCGAGACGCGCGACGTGGCCGTGCGCCTGCATCCCGACGACCGCGTGGCATCGGAAAACATCGAGCGCCTGCCGATCAGCGTGACGGGCACGTCGCAAATGGTGCCGCTCGACCAGATCGCCACCATTACCATGGGCAAGGGTCCGTCCGGCATCGAGCACAAGAATGGCAAGCGCACGATCACCGTGTCGGCCAATGCGCAAGGCCGCTCGAATGGCGAAGTGACGAGCGACGCCATGAAGCTGGCCAACTCCATCGACTTCCCGCCCGGCTACGGCCTGGCGCTCGGTGGCGCGGGCCAGGACCAGCAAGAGCTGTTCACAGAAATGCTGATCGCGCTGGTGATGGGTATCGGCCTGATGTATTTGATCCTGGTGATGCAGTTTGGTTCTTTCACGGCGCCGGTGGCCGTGATGATGTCCTTGCCGCTCAGTTTGATCGGCGTGGTGGTGGCGCTGGTGATCACCAACAACACCCTCAACCTGATGAGCTTTATCGGCATCATCATGCTGATGGGCCTGGTCGCCAAGAACGCCATCCTGTTGCTCGATGCGGCGCGCAAGCGCGAGGAAGAGGGCCATGGCCGCGAAGACGCGCTGATGTATGCGGGCCGCATGCGTCTGCGCCCGATCCTGATGACGACGTTTGCGCTGATCGCCGGCATGTTCCCCGTGGCGCTGGGCCTGGGCGAGGGCGGCGAGTTCTACCGTCCATTGGCGATCGCCATCATCGGCGGCACCATCACCTCGACGATTCTGACCCTGCTGGTCGTGCCGACCTTCTATGACAGCATCGAGATCGCCCGCGATGGCGCCGTGGCCAAGTTCCACCGCCGCGCCGCGCGCATGCCTGTGGCCGTGGCCATGATCCTGACCTTGCTCGAGTGCGTGCTGACCCTGCTGATGGTGCGCTTCGTCTACCGCATGCTGAAGAAGACCGTGCTGTTCCTGATGGGACGCCGCACACCGAAAGCGGCGCCGGTCAGCCTGCAAAAGTAATACCGGGCCAAGGCGCAGCTTTCGCTGCGCCGTGGTATTGCAAGAGCCTTCTGCGGAAGGCTCTTTTTTTGCCTCGCTTAACTGCTGCGCGGCGGCGTGGTGGTACCCGTACCAGTGCCCGTACCAGTGCCTGTGCCCGTACCTCCGGTGCCGGTTCCCGTGCCCGGCGTGGTGCCGTTGGGTTGCGTGGTTGGCGGCGTGGTCGTGCCATCGGGGTTGGTCGTGCCTGGTGTCGTCCCCGGCGTCATGCCGGGTGTCGTGGTATCCGGCGTGGTGGTGCCCGATGTGCCGCTGGTCCCGCTTGTTCCGCTTGTTCCGCTGGTGCCGGGTGCGGTTGCCGGGTTCGTCGTGTTCGGCGATGTGGTGGCACCGGTGCCAGTGTCGGTGTCGTTACGTTTGTTGCATCCGCCCAGCAGCGCACAGACGATGGCGCTACCGAGAACGAGCTTGCTGGTGGTCAGGAGTGGAGCCGTCATGATTGTTCCTTTTCAGTGGAATGCTGTCGTGGAAAAGCATGCCTTGCCAGATGGCGCATCTGGAACAAGGCTGGCATCGTTTGCAAAATTTAGAGTAGGCAGGTGGGCGCAGGTTCACCACAATTACAAATGAGCGGCGTTGTGGGTGCGCGGAGAGCGTTTGGTTTGACGTAGCGCAAACCTGCAGTAGCAAAATTTGAAACGGCCAGGACTGTGTGTCCTGGCCGTGGACCATGCTTATTTCGACGGAGAAATCTTGCTCACTTCCACTTCCCAATCCACGCCCGACTCGACGTGGTGTTTTGCGGCAAAGTCACCCTGGCTGATGGCCACGGCCACGTCGAGCAGGCTGTTCAGGTAGACGAGGGGCTTGCCCTTGGCCACGCCGCCAAACGTGTGCTCGAACGGTGCCGTCACCTTGGCCACTTGCTTGCCCTTGTGCAGGATGCGCACTTGCAGCGGATCGTGCAGTTTCACCTGCAATTCGTCGAGCAGCGATTTCGGGATATTCGTCCACACGTTGCCATACTTGACGTCGAGCACGGGCACGATGCCGCGGATGGTATTGCCGTCGCGTACCGGTTTTTGATACGCGATCTTGACCACGGATTCGCTCGGCAATTGCGGGCCCACCTGTTCATAGCGGATGGCACCCGAGGCCAGGCGCGCACCGACATAAGCGTACACGTCGCGGCCATGGAAGGTGTAGGACTCGGCGGAGCCGGCCAGGCGATTGACCTTTTCATCGATTTCGCGCAGTTCCGCCACGCCGTCGCGCTCGGCGATCAGGGTGAACAGGCCATTGTCCGGCCCCACGAAGTAGCGCCCACCCTTGGTTTTCAGCACCACCGACTTGCGCGCCGTACCCACGCCCGGGTCGATGACGGACACGAACACCGTGCCTTGCGGCCAGTAATTGGCCGTCTGGTACAAACGGTAGGCGCCCAGCCAGATATCGTAGTCAGGAATCTGGTGCGTCAGGTCCGAAATGGTCAGCTGGGGATCGACGCCATAGGCCACGCCATGCATGGCGGACACGGCGCCATCGGCCGTGCCGAAGTCCGTCATCAGCACCAGCGGTGCGGCGGCCTGGGCGGCGGACAGCATGAGAGCGCTCAGGCAGGCGCCAGCGACGAGGTGGGATATTTTCTTGATGATCATGGGTTCTTTCCGTGGCGTTAGAAGGTGTAGTTCAGCTTGGCGTAAAAGTACGCGCCATTGACGCCGATGGGATTGATGAAATTGTAGGGCAGGGCGCCGCCATACGTGGCGTTATTCGTTTCCCGCACGCGCTGCGGATAGCGGTCGAGGATGTTGTTGCCGCCCACGCTCAAGGTCAGCTGTTTGCTCAGTTTCAGCTGGCCTTCCAGGTCCAGCGACCAGACGGCGCCGAAGCGCTGTGCGGGGATGCCGTCGATCAGGGGCGCATCGCTGTCGTACGAAAAATCTTTCAGCTCGCCAAAGCGCGTGGCGCGCGCCTGCACGCCCCAGCCGGCTGCCTGCCAGTCGGCGCCCAGTATCAATTTGCTGTTGGGGGACGCATGTTTGATACGGAACAAACTCGTCTCCGTCAGCAGGGTCAGACTCGGATCGATATTGGCCAGCGCAGCGGAACTCTGGCGCACCTTGTCGAGGCTGGTCTTGTTCAGGTTCAGTGCCGCGTTCAGATTCAGTTTGCCTGACGTGAACACCAGGTCGTGGTTCAGCACCACGTCCAGGCCGCGGGTAGCGGTGTCGAGCAGATTGGCCAGGTAGGCCACGGACTGGATGTCGCTGCGGCCATTCGCGCCCAGGTAGGCCGTGACGGCGTCGCTTTGCAAGTCGCTCGAGCGTGTGATGCGGTCGCGGATGCGGATCACGTAGGCATCCACCGTCACGCTGGTGGCGGCGGCCGGTTTCCACGCCAGGCCCAGCGAGACGTTGGTCGATTTTTCAGGTTTCAGCTGTTGCGCGCCGAAGCTGCGCGCCAGCGGGTCGCTGGCCGGCAGCAGGGCCGCCGTTTGCAGGGCCGTGCCATCGGCGTTGAAGTTCAGCGTGGCAAAGCGGAAGCCCGTCTGTACGAGGGCTGGCGCGCGGAAGCTGTTCGACAGCGAGCCGCGCACGAGGAAATTGTCCGTCACTTTGTAGCGCGTGGACAGCTTGCCCGTGCTGGCGCTGCCGAAGTCGCTGTAGTGCGAGTAGCGGGCGGCGGCGCCCACCAGCAGGCGCGGCGTAAGATCGTTTTCCACGTCCGCATACACGGAGCGGATCTGGCGGCTGCCATCGTAGGCGTCCGATGGGCGCAAGCCCGGTCCCGCTTGCGCGCCCGGCGGCGCGTCCGTGAAGCTGCCGGCCGCATACGAGGCAGGGTCGCCGGGCGAGCTGGTGTAGGTCTCGCGCATCCATTCCGCGCCCACGGCCACGCTCAAGGGGGCGGGCAAGCCGATGTCGATGGTCCGCGTGGCATCGACGTTCAAGGCATTCTGGCGGAAATCGAAGCCGGCCAGGCTGAAGCGCGTGGGGCTGGCCGCGCCCAGCGAGGCGTTGACGGAGTGGCTCACGCCGTAGTCAAAGCGGTCGCTGCCGTGGCGCGCGCTGGCGTCCCAGTTCCATTCGCCCGCGCTGCCGCGTACGCCGGCCACGATGCTGAGGTCGCGCTTGTCGCCGTTGGTGACGGGGCGGTAGCCGTTCGGATACAGGGCCAATACGTTCGACGGGTCGCCCGGATAGCGGAAGTAGGCGCTGCCGTCGGACTTGCGCTCGTTGAGGGTGGCAAACGAGTACAGGTCCAGGCCGTTGGCCAGGGTGAGCTGGGTGTTGTAGAACAAATAGTTGTTGCGCTGGCGCGAGTCGCCGGACTTGAACACGACCTTGCCGTCGAGCGCCTGGTCGGCCGGCGTAAAGTTGTAGGACGTCCAGCCCGCGTCGCTGGGGCCGGCCCGTTCCGTGGGCGAGCGGCGCCGCGTTTCCGCGCCGAAGCGGAAGAATCCCGCCTCGCCCAGCGGCACGCCATAGTCGGCGTTGACGATGACGGTCTGGCCATCCATCAGGGTTTGGTCGGTCGGCTCGAAATGCGTGTGGTTGGCGCCGTAGCTGACGGAAGCGGAGCCGCCCGTGCGCGCCTTTTTCAGCACGATGTTGATCACGCCCGCCACGGCGTCGCTGCCGTACTGGGCGCCGGCGCCGTCGCGCAGGATTTCGATATGGTCGATGGCGTTGGGCGGAATCGCATTGATGTCCACCGGCACGGTGCCGGCAAAGCTGCTTTCCGTGTCGAGCACGGCGCTCGTGTGGCGGCGCTTGCCGTTGATCAGCACCAGCACCTGGTCGGGCGCCAGTCCCCGCAACTGGATGCCGCGCACGGAGTCCGACGCGCCGCTTGACTCGATGCGGGGGAAGTTGATCGACGGCGACAGGTTTTGCAGGGCCGCGCCCACGTCGCCCGTCGACAGCGCATTGCTCACTTCGCGCGCGCCGAATCGGTCGATGGGCACGCTGCTGTCGAACACGGTGCGGTTGCGCGCGCGCGAACCGACGACGGTGACCTGGTCGATGCTGGCGCTGGCCGTTTCAGCGGCGTTGCCTGTGCTGGTGCTGGTTTGCGCGTCCTGTGCCCAGGCGGGCGCGGTGCCCAGCATGGCGCAGGCCAGCACGATGGCGCGCAGCGGCGTGGCGGGAAGGGATGGGGAGGCGGTTGAATGGCGCGGATACAAGGCGGTGTCCTTTGGGCTCGATTAGTGTTCGTATGGAAACAGTTGCAATGAGCTTAAGGGAGGCGCCCGCCGGCGCTAACGATTCTTTCTGGATATGCTTATGCTGTTGTTTTTATGCCGCCAGATTGCGCAGCAGCGCTGGAATCTCGGCCGGGATTTCGCGCGCCAGGTAGCCGAGGATGCCGAAGCGCAATGCCAGCTGTTCGCCCGCCAGCGCATGCAGGGCGATGCCCCAGGCGCACGCCTGCTCCAACGGTGCGCCGCGCGCCGCCAGGCCCGTGATGATGCCGGCCAGGGTGTCGCCGGAACCGGAAATGGCCAGGCCGATATTGCCGCCTGCATGCGTCCAGGTCGTACCATCGGGCATGGCGATGACGGTCAGCGCGCCTTTCAGGGCGACGATGGCGTTCCAGCGCCGCGCCGCGTCCGTGGCGCAGGCATGCGGGTCGGCCAGCACGGCGTCCTTTGACAGGCCCATCAGCTGGGCCAGCTCGCCCGCGTGCGGCGTCAGCAGGACGGGCTGGTCGAAGCGGAAGTGCGCGGGCTTGCGCACGACCTGCATGGCGCAGGCGTCAAGGATCAGACGGCTATTCGCAAACAGGGGCAGCAAATGTCGCATCAGCTCGCAGCTTGCAGCCGTGTCGCACATGCCTGGCCCGACGAGCACGGCATCGACCTTGCCGGCCAGCGGCGCCAGCTGGTGTTGCGCCTCATGCCGGAAGCCGCCTTGCGCCGTTTCGTCCAGGCCGATGACCCGCGCCTCAGGCATGGCGATGGCTACCTGCGCCGCCACCGATGCACCCGTCGCCAGGGTCAGCTTGCCTGCACCCGCGCGCAGCGCTGCCGTAGCGGCCAGCACGATGGCGCCCGGCATCTCGGCCGAGCCGGCGACGATCAGCAGATGGCCGCGCACTTCCTTGTCGCCGTCGGGCTGCGGCATGGGCAGGGGCCAGGAGCGCAGCAGGGTAGGCGTGATGTCGGTGGTGTCCATGCATGGCCTCCGAAAAAACTAGGATTTGGGCGCGGCCGGCATGTCGGGCTGGGCCGTGACGGGTGTACCCGATTCTTCCAGTGGCGCGACGAAGTTGCACAGGTCCAGCTGCAGCTTGCCGTGCTTGCCCAAAGCCGGGTTGAAAGCATAGGAAGTGACGCCGCAGTTGGGCACGTCGGCCGCCTTGTCGATGGCCAGGATGGCTTGCTCGTCGCAGCGCTCGAGCAGGTAGCGGAAGCAATTGACGATGACCTGATGGCCGACGATCAGCACCCGTTCTCCCCTGTATTCGCGGGTGATGGTGTCGAGCACGCTGCGCAGGCGCAGAATGACGTCGCACCAGCTTTCGCCGCCCGGCGGACGGAAGTAAAACTTGCCCACGTGCTGGCGCTGCTCGTGCAGTTCCGGATACTTGCTGGCGATGCCGTGCACGGTCAGGCGGTCGAGGATGCCGAATTCCTTTTCGCGCAGGCGCTCGTCGGCCACCACGGAGTTCAAGCTGTCCGCATCGATGCGCGCCAGCACGGCTTGCGCCGTCTGCTGCGCCCGCACGTACGGCGAATACAGCACGACGGTCGGTTGTTGTTCAGGGGGAAGGGTGGCGAACCAGTCGCCCAGGGCTTGCGCCTGGCGCGTGCCAAGCTCGGAGAGGGGGACGTCGACATCGCGCTCGGCGATGGCGATCAACAACTGTTTTTCCGCTTCGGCGGCATCGCGCGCCACGTTGCCGGCACTTTGGCCGTGACGCACGATCCAGATTTGCTGCGGCCATTTCTGTTCCATCGCCTTGCGCCTTCCTCCGTATTTATTGTTGATAAATATAGAGGAAAGCGGCAAGGCGCGGCGCGCCGCTGGAGAGCTGCTTAGGCGGCGTGTTCCGCTTCGTCCAAGTCCGGCGCATCGTCGCTGTTGTAGACGGCCAGGTCGGTCTGTCCCATGACCCGGCTGGTGACGGTGCCGGCCGTGATCGAGCCGCTCACGTTCAGAGCCGTGCGGCCCATGTCGATCAGCGGTTCGACCGAGATCAGCAAGCCGGCCAGCGCGACGGGCAAGTCCATCGCCGACAGCACGATCAGCGCGGCAAACGTGGCGCCGCCGCCCACGCCGGCCACGCCGACGGAACCGATGGTGATGATGGCCAGCAAGGGCAGCAGGAAACTGACCGTGAAGGGATCGACGCCGACGGTCGGGGCGATCATCACAGCCAGCATGGCGGGATAGATGCCGGCGCAGCCGTTCTGGCCGATGGTCGAGCCGAACGAGGCGGCGAAGTTGGCGATGCCTTCCGGCGTGCCCAGGCGCTGGGTTTGCGTCTGCACGCTCATCGGGATGGAACCGGCGCTGGTGCGTGACGTGAACGCGAATGCCAGCACGGGGAAGACTTTTTTCACGAAGCGCAGCGGGTTCAGGCCCACGCCGGCGATGATGGCCAGGTGCACGAGGAACATCAATATCAGCGCGCTGTACGAGGCGACGACGAAGTTGATCAGTTTCAAGATGTCCGTGTAGCTCGACGACGCGACCACTTCAAACATCAGCGCGAACACGCCGTACGGGGTCAGGCGCAGCACCAGCGTGACCATGCGCATGACGATGGCGTGCGCCACTTTCATGAAGTTCTCGAACGAGGCGAAAATCTCCGGCTTTTTCGCCGCGATGCCCGTGGCCGAAATGCCGATGAAGATCGAGAACACGACCACGGCGATGGTCGACGTCTTGCGCGCGCCCGTCATGTCGAGGAAGGGGTTGGTCGGCACGAAGCTGACCAGCAGTTTCGGCAGGGACAGGGCTTTCGCCGTTTCCAGCGAGCCTTGCAGCTGCACGCCCCGCGCCACTTCGGCGGCGCTCGACGTCAGGCCGACAGCCGTCAGGCCGAACAGCTTGGCCATCAAAATGCCCAGCGCGGCGGCAACGGTCGTGGTGATGAGCAGGGTGCCGATGGTCAGCGCGCTGATCTTGCCCAGCGAGCTCGCATCCTTGAGTTTCAGGATGGCGGAGATGATGGACACCATGATCAGCGGCATGATGATCATCTGCAGCAATTTGACGTAGCCGCTGCCGACGATGTCCATGTATTCATTGGTGCCGGCGATGATGGGCGAGCCGGCGCCGTACAGCCACTGCACGGCCGCGCCGAGCAGCACGCCCAGGCCCAGGCCCGTGAAGACGCGCACGGTAAACGTCGCGTGTTTGCGTTGCTGGTGGAACATGAAAGCGAAGACGAGCAACGCAACGAGCAGATTCAGGATGATGTTAATTGCCATGAAGGGGCCTTATCTTGGTTTTATTCGAGACTGCACGGAGCACATAAAACAGTACTACAACTGACAGCTGCCCCAGCCCGGGGCGGAAGGGCAAGCACTGTACAGTACTATGGTGGCGTTTTGCGCAATACCGCTGCGAATATTACGCTATATAAATATACTTCACAGGTATAAGCCTTGTGGCTGATTGTGAATTTAGCTATTTCGTGCAAGCATGCTTTTCCCGTTTGCTAAGATGCGCCAGACTATTTGATAGGAAGAAGATGAATGCATTAACTGAAGTACAAGTGCTCGATGCGGAAGAGCGCTTGCGCCTGGCCATGATGGCCTCCGACGTGGCCGCGCTGAACGCCTTGCTGGCCGACGACTTGCTGTTTACCAATCACCTGGGCCACTTGCTGAGCAAGCATGCGGACCTGGCCGCGCACGAGCAGCGCTTGCTGGCCATCACCGACTTGCGCGCGTCCGAGCGTCATGTGCGCATCAACGGCAGCGTGGCCGTGGTCTCCGTGCGCATGCAGCTGACGGGCACCTATCACGACGTGGAAACGCATGGCGACTTCCGTTTTACGCGCGTCTGGGCGCAGGACGCGGCCGGCGCGCTGCAAGTGATCGCCGCCCATTCCGGCGTCGTGGCTTGAGGAGTATCAGTGGATCATCGTTCCAAAGGGCAGCTGTTTGAAGCTGTCATCGCCGCCGGACCTGCCACCCTGGCCATCACGGCCGGCTATCCCGTGCTGTTGTACAACCTGGTGCGCACCTGGGCCGACGCCCCCGGCACCAATGCGCTGGCCGCGCTGCTGCTGACGGGCGGGGTGTGGGCCTTGCTGGAATTCTGGCGCATCGCGCTGGCGACCGTGGCGCGCAAGGCATACGCATTCAACTGGCGTTTCTGGCTGGCCATCGCCGGCTTTCTTGGTTGTTTCGTGCGTTTCGTGCCGGACATGCCGGCCGGACTGATGCTACTGTTGATGGTGCTGCCAGCGCTGGCGTGGACGCATTTCATCTTGCTGCAGATCAAGCGCCCGCCCAACTTGTAAGTTTTAGTCTTCCTCTTCGGCTTCCACTTTCAGCCAGGCTATCCGCCCATTGCCCGCCTCATGCAGATGGGCCAGCAGGGCGGTGGCCGCCGTTTCAGGCAGGCTGAAGTCGAACAGCACGTGCTCGCCGTGTTCCACGTTCAGCAAGGTAGCGCCGGCGCCATCGAGTTCGCGGCGCAGCATGCCTTCCATCGCATACGGCACCGTGCAGCGCAGGGTTCGCTGGCGCACGATGGCCGTCTTTTCCGCTTGCAACAACGCTTGCGCCACGCTATCCGTGTAGGCGCGCACGAGGCCGCCCGCACCGAGCTTGATCCCGCCAAAGTAGCGCACGACCGTCGCCAGCACGCCTTCCAAGTCCTGGTGGCGCAGCACGTCGAGCATGGGTCGCCCGGCCGTGCCGCTCGGTTCGCCATCATCAACGGCCGCCGACTGCCCGCCCGCCAGCAGCGCCCAGCACACATGGCAGGCGCCAGGATGCTGCGCCTTCAAGTCATTGACCACCTGCTGCGCGCTGGCGCGGTCCGTCATCGGCTGCACGCAACCGATGAAACGGCTTTTCTTGATGATCAGTTCGCTGTGGACTGGGGCGGCAATGGTAAACGGCATGGCGGGTGCGAAGGCGGGCAAAGCAGCATGATAGAGGAAATGCGCGCCGCGGACGAGTCAGCCCGCTCACGCCGCTGCGGAGGCGGCTACCAGTTCGCGCAGCGCGGCATCGCGCACTTGCAGGATATCGAACAGTCCCAGCGCGTGCAGGGCGGGCAGGGCGTCGACAATGTCGCGCTCGGCGATGGTCCGTTCGGCGATGCTGCTGGACTCGCCCAGCCATAGCCGGGCATTGGCCAGGAAGGCGCCCACCGTGCCCTTGCGTACGGTGACGCCATTGAACTGGCCCTGGTTTTGTTGATCCGGCAATACGTCTTCTGCGCGCATGCTGCACTCCTGAATGTTGGAAAGACTTCACTGTATGATGGCCGGATTGTCTTGCCTGCGTTGTTTATGTCATTCAATACGTCAAATCCGCCAATCTTGTTGCCATCGCTGCCGCTGCGCGCCATGCGCATTACCCAGCCGCGGGAGAGGGTGACGGCGGCGCACCACCACGCCAGCGGCCAGCTGTTCGGCGCCATGCGTGGCTTGCTTTCCGTTGCCGCCGACAGCGGGCAGTGGGTAGTGCCGGCCAGCCACTGCGTGTGGATGCCGCCCCATCACGTCCATGCGCTGCGTTCGCATGGCCCGTTTGCGGGCTGGAGCGTGTATGTGGACGAGGCCAGTTGTGCCAGCTTGCCCGCCGCGCCGTGCGTGATGCGCGTCTCGGGCCTGCTGCGCGAAGCGGTGGGCCGCGCCAGCGCCTGGGACGACGGTCCGCTCGACGCGCGGCAAGCCCGGGTGGCGGCCGTGATCCTCGACGAAATCGCCGCCGCGCCGCGTGAGCCCTTCGGCTTGCCTCTGCCCACGGACCCGCGCCTGCTGCGCGTGGCGCGCGCCATCCTCGATGACCTGGCCGACGAGCGGGGCGTGGAAGCGCTGGCCGCCTGGGCCGGCGTATCGCCGCGCACCCTGGCCCGCCGTTTCACGATCGAGACCGGCTTTACGCCATCCGCCTGGCGCCAGTGCGCCCGCATCCTGCGCGCCCTGGAGTTATTGGCCGCCGGCCAGCCCGTCACGACGATTGCGCTGGACCTGGGCTACGACAACGTCAGCGCCTTCATCGCCATGTTCAAGCGGGTGATGGGCGTGACGCCGGGGAGGTATGGGGAAGGATCCGCGCCAGAAGCTTATTTTGTGGTGTAGCCGCCATTGATCAGGATGGTCTGACCGGTGATCCACCAACCATCGCTGACCAGGTGACGGATGAACGGGACCACGTCATGGATATCGGTGAGGCCGGTCTTGCTGAACCCGGAGAGTGCCGCGGCCGTCTTGTGGTACGCCACCGCGTCATCGCCTTCGGCGGGATAGAAAAACGGCGTGTCCATCGGACCTGGTCCGACCGCCGTCACCGAGATCCCGCGCGCACCGAACTCCTTGGACGCTGCACGGGTGTAGTGTTCCACTGGCGCCTTGGTGCCGGCGTACGCGGCGTAGAAGGGCGTGAATGCGCCCAGCAGCGAGGTGACCACGGTGCAAATCTTGCCATTGTCGTTGAGGTTCTTGCCAGCCTCCTTGAGAAAGAAGAAAGCGGTCTTGGAGTTGACCGCTGTCATTTCGTCGTATTCGGCTTCGCTGATCTCCGTGATCGGCTTCTTCAGCACCTTTCCAACGGTGTTAATCGCGATGTCCAGATTGCCGACCGCTGCAATGGCGTCGGCGAACAGCTTCTCGACGGCTCCGGCCGTCGTCAGGTTGGCCTGGATTGCGACGGCTTGTGCGCCTGCGGCCTGGACTGCGGCCACGGTTGCCTCGGCATCGGCCTTGCTGGCTGCGCTGTTGTAGTGGACGGCCACAGCCTTGGCGCCTTGCTGCGCCAGGTCGCGGGCGATCAGTCCCCCGAGGTTCTTGCCTCCTCCGGCGATGAGGACGGTCTTGCCTTTGATGCAATGGTCAGTCATGTCGATCTCCTTGGATACGTATTTGAAGGCTCGAGTATAAGCAGCATCCAATGGAAGATCAGCTACGCCGGGCTGGATGGATTGTCCAGAAAAACAGCCCAATCGTGACCGGCCAGGCCACAGTTAACCACGCCCGCGTCGCTGCCTTTTATGGTTCGAGATGTGGCCGCATTAGCGCTTCGAACCAGTCGAAAAATACATTCAGCCTGCGCGACAGTTGCTTGCGGTGCGAGAAAACGAGCGACACCGGCATGGACGCCGCGCGGAACTCCGGCATGACTTCAATGAGTTCGCCGCTGTCGAGCAGGTGTTGCACGTCGAAACGAGGAATCTGGATCAATCCCACTCCCGCCACACAGCAGGCAATATAATTTTCGGCGTTGTTAACGATCACCCGGCTGGGAATTGACAGTGATCGTTTGCGCCCCGCATCCAGATACTCCCAGGGAGACTCTTTCGCGGCAGTGCCGGAGGCATATCCAACCGTCCAGTGCCCTTTGCTCAAATCATCTGGCGTTGTCGGCACACCGTGCTCGCGTACATAGCCTGGACTGGCACAGTTGATCAGTGCGATATGCCCCAGAGGACGCGCGACGATACTGCTGTCCTGCAACGTCCCCACGCGCACGGCACAGTCCACGCCTTCCTGCACCATGTCGATCGCACGGTCAGAGGAACTCAATATCAATTCCAGCCGGGGATAGGCGCGCAAAAAGCCGGGCAGTGCCGGAGCGATCAGCCTGCGCCCGATTCGGCTGGGGGCATCCACGCAGAGCCGCCCTGAAATCTTGCTGTGCCGCACATGAAAAAGTTGATCGATATCTTCCGCATCCGCGAGAAGCGAACGAACGCGCTCGAGCAGGAGCATGCCATCCGCGGTCAGTTGTACTTGTCTCGTGGTGCGATGCAATAGGCGCGTGCCAATCCCCAATTCAAGCTGCTGTATGGCGGCGGAGATGGAGGCCCTCGGTATGCCCAGCGCATTGGCAGCTTTGATGAAACTTCCCATTTCAGCTACTTGTGTGAAAACACGGTACTGATTGAATTTGTCCATGAGTGTTTTTTGTATCGCCTTGACCGTAATCAAAAAATCAATCTATGGCGCAGCATACGCGATCGGCAGCCGTGCCGTGCGGACGGTCGAGCAGGTCAAAACGGACGAAAAGGCGGCCGTTTGTGCCCATGTCCAGCTTGGGATTTTCTGATCAAACAGCAAAAATCAGTCTTGCTGTATGGGGATGCTCAGTGGGCCAGGAATGGACCAGAAAACAAAAAAGCCAACCGCGAACGGTTGGCTTCTCTGAAGTATTTGGTAGGCCGTGCGGGATTCGAACCTGCGACCAACGGATTAAAAGTCCGCTGCTCTACCAGCTGAGCTAACGACCCAAGGGCGGCTATTATGACGGCCAACGGCGGTTTTGGGAAGGGCGCGGATGGAAAAAAGCCTTGCATGGCGCCCGGGTACGGCATAATATAGGTAGATAGCCTACCTACTCATATATTTCCATGCCCACTACCGAAGACCTTCCCATCCCCGAACGCGCGCTGGCGCTGTCCGATGAATTGCGCACGGCGTTCAAGCGTTTGCTGCGCTCCATGCAGCGCGAAGGGGGCGAGCTGGAGGGCAGCGTGTCGATGATGCAATACATGCTGCTGGCCCTGATCCACGAGCAGCCCGGCATCGGCGTGGCCGCGCTGGCGCGCCTGCAGAATGTGCGCGGGCCGACCGTCAGCGCGCAGGTCAAGTCGCTCGAAGAGGCGGGACTGGTCGAGCGCGGCGCGCCCGATCCGCAAGACCGGCGCCGCTCTGGGCTGCAGGTGTCCTCGCAAGGCCTGGCCATCCTCGAAACCCTGCGTGCGCGCCGCCGCGATGTGCTGGCGCAGCGCATTGCCCGTCTGACGCCGCAGCAGATCGATGCACTGGAAGCGGCCATGCAGCCGCTGCTTGAGATCGGTCAAGCATGAGCCACCACGATCAAGCCAACACTGGTGTAAAACCCGTCACCGAACGCGAAGTGCGCGCCATTTACCTGGGCCTGATGGCCGTGCTGGGACTCGGTGCGCTGGACCAGAGCATCGTTGCCACGGCCTTGCCGCGCATTGTCGACGACCTGGGCGGCATGGCCCATCTATCGTGGGTGGTCACGGCCTACGTGCTGGCCTCGACGGCCACCATGCCCCTGTACGGCAAGCTGGCCGACCAGTACGGCCGCCGCCCCATGATCATTACGGCCCTGCTGACCTTCTTGCTCGGATCCGTGCTGTGCGGGCTGGCGCAGAACATGACGGAACTTATTATCTTCCGTGCCATTCAGGGCCTCGGGGCGGGCGGCTTCATGCCGCTGGCGCAAATCATCATCGGCGACATCGTGCCGCCGGCCGAGCGGGGCAAGCGGCAAGGCATGGTGCCCATCGTGTATGCCGTCACCAGCGTGCTCGGTCCCGTGCTGGGCGGCGTGATCACGGATGCCTTGTCATGGCACTGGATTTTCTATGTCAACCTGCCCATCGGCGTCGCCGCCTTTGTCATCATCGCGCGCGCCATGCGCAAACCGGCGCGCACGCATGCGCACAAGATCGATTATCTGGGCTCGGCCTTGCTGACGGGCGCCATCACGGCGGCGCTGCTGGTGCTGGCGCTGGGCGGCACCGAGTGGCCGTGGGATGGGCTGGCCATCAAGGTGTGCGGCGGCATTGCCGTGCTGCTGGGTATCTGGCTGGCGGTGCACGTGGGCAGGGTGGATGAGCCCGTGCTGCCGCCCGACCTGTTCGAGAACCGCACTTTCAATATCGCCAGCCTGGTCATGGCCGTGACCTTCATGGGCCTGATGGGCGCCAGTGTCTTTTTTCCCCTGTTCTTCCAGCTGGTGATGGGCACGAGTCCGGCGGAGTCCGGCGTGATGACGGTGCCGATGATGGTGGGGCTGGTGGCGTCGTCGATCTTCAACGGCCGGGGGCTGTCGCGCTCGGGCAAGTACAAGATGGTGCAGGTGGCGGGATTGGCCGTGGCGCTGCTGGCGTTTGCCGTGCTGGCCTGGGGCATGGAAACGTCGCGCGGCTACTGGATCATCGAACCGGCCATCTTTTTCCTCGGCACGGGGCTGGGACTGGTGATGCCGAACATGACGATCGCCGTGCAAAATGCCTTGCCCCTGGCGCGCCGCGGCGTGGGCACGGCCATGCTGGCGTTTTTCCGCTCGCTGGGCGGCTTGCTGGGCGTGACGGCGTCCGGCGCCATTCTCGCACATCAGCTGCACAAGCACGGCGTGGAAGCCGTGTCGGCGCTGGGTGCGCAGGCAGCGGCGCAGACGGTGGACGTGTACCGCCATGCGATCGCCAGCGTGTTTGGCGCCGGCGCCGTGCTGCTGCTATTGGGACTGGTCTTCCTGTTGTTCCTGCCGGAACTGCCCCTGGAGGGGCATCCGGCGACGGTCAAGGCCGATCAATAGCGCTCGAGCCAGTGCGCGTATGGCGCCGGCAGGGTCCACGAGGCGCGTTCCACGCCGAGTTCCTTGGCGGCAAAGTATGCCCAGTGCGGATTGGCCAGGTGCGCCTTGCCGACCATCACCACGTCGAGCTGTTCGTCCTTGACGACGCGCTCGGCAATCGCTGGCGTGCCGAAGCCCCAGGCGGACGAGACGGGAACGCCCGCTTCGCGGCGCACGCGCTCGGCAATCGGGCCCATGAAGGCCGGGCCCCATGGAATCGACACGTCGGGAATCGTGAAGCCCATGCTGACGCTGATCATGTCCATGCCGGCATCCTTGAACTGGCGCACGAGGCCGATCGATTCGAGCAGGGTTTGCTCGTCGCGGCCATCGAATTCCAGCACGCCAAAGCGGATCGTCAGCGGCAGGTGCTCGGGCCACACTTCGCGCACGGCTTTCAATGTTTCCAGCAAGAAGCGGCTGCGGTTTTCCAGGCTGCCGCCATAGATATCGTCGCGCTGGTTCGAGTGGGCGGAAAAGAAGCTTTGCGCCAGGTAGCCGTGGGCGAAGTGCAGCTCCAGCCATTCGAAACCGACTTCGCGGGCGCGTACGGCCGCGTCGACGAAGTTCTGTTTCACGCGGGCGATATCGTCGAGGTCCATGGCGCGCGGCACTTTCGGCAGGCCGCCGCCAAAGGCGATGGCGGACGGGGCGATGGTTTGCCAGCCGCGCGCGTCGCCTTCAGGAATATGGTCGTCACCTTCCCATGGACGGTTGGCGCTGGCCTTGCGGCCCGCGTGGGCGATCTGGATGCCGGGCACGGAGCCGGCCGCCTTGATGGCTTTCACGACAGGCACGAAGGCTTGCGCCAGGTCATCGTTCCAGATGCCGGTGCAGCCGGGCGTGATGCGGCCTTCCGGAGCCACGGCCGTCGCTTCGACGATCACCAGGCCGGCGCCGCCACGGGCCATGCCCGCGTAGTGCGACAGATGCCAGTCGTTGGCCTGGCCATCGACGGCCATGTACTGGCACATCGGCGGCACGGCGATGCGGTTGCGCAGGGTGATGTCTTTGAGGGTGTAGGGCTGGAAGAGGGCGGACATGGTGGCCTTTGTGTTTGTTGGTGGAAATGTGGGTGAATGCTGATTCGGTAGTTCGTAAATATTCGAAGAATGGAATTAGTATAGCGCATGCTGTATGATTCTGCACATGCGTCCACACAAACATCCTCCCGCCAGCGAATTCGTCCTCGAAAGAGTGCTGTACGCCTTGAGCGATTCCATTCGCCTCGACATCGTGCGCCACCTGGCCAGAGTCGACGCGGCCGCTTGCGGCGATCTGGACGGCGGGCGGCCGAAATCGACCGTCTCCCACCATTTCAAGGTCTTGCGCGAAGCGGGCCTCGTCTACACGGAAAACGCGGGCACGACGCACATGAACACCCTGCGCCGCGCCGATATCGAGAGCCGTTTTCCCGGCTTGCTCGACGCCATCCTGGCGCAGCCGCAAGCGAATCAGCCCTGAATCTGTCGTAGAATGCCTGCAAGATTGCCGAATTTGCAGCACTGGAGTGCAGTCTCAAGCTGAAAGGTTGATCACGCATGAGAATTCCTGCACGGTATCGCTGGTGCTGCGCCACCGCTTTCGTACTGCTCACTGGCTGCTGGCCTTACACGGAGCCGGCCACGGGCGAATATGCTGCTGTGCTGCGCCGTGGCGAAAAGGTGACCAAGGCCGACACGTACGGGCGGTTTGCCGCCTTGTCGGTCGAGTACCGCCAGGGTGGCGGTTCCCTGATGTCCACGCACAACAATTCCATGCGGCTGATCCATAGCGATAAAGTTGTCGTCAAGACCACTGATGGCATCGAACGCTGGACCGACTTCGCCCAGCCCGTCTATTTCGTCAGATTGCCTGACGATGACAGCGTGCTGGCGCTGGTCCACGAGCATGCGGGCAAGGCCGTGGTCGAGAAGATCGCGGCGTCGAAAGACGGCTACCGTGGCACCGAGACGTACACGCATGGCTTTCCCCTCTCTCCCGGCGTGCGCTATTTTCCCGGCGACCAGCGCCCCGGTTTTCTGTTACGTGGCTTGCCCCTGAAAACCACTGTACTGCCCAGTCCGCCAGAAAACGATGGCGACTTGCACGCCCAAGTCTTGGCGGCCATCTCGCCCGATGGAAGGTCGTTTGCATATGTCGATAGCGAATATGCGCCGTCCGTGGTGCTGGTCGTCGATGCGGACGGCAAGCGGCGAGACCCGATCCCGCTGCCGAGAATTTACCTGGCCGATACGCCTACCTACCAATTCCAGCCATACGAGCGGCTATGGGCCTGGTCGCGCACGGCGCTGGCATGGCACAAGAACGGCGCGGGCAGCTGGGAAGTGCGGCCGGACGGCACCGCGCCCGAGGCTGCCGGCGCGCGTAATGCGGTCGAGCAATTGTTTATCAGCGATCAGACGGGCTACCGAACCTGTTTTGCCGCCGACAATGCCGCCTGCCTGTCCGGCTGGCGCGGGGCGAACGCCGCCGAGCAGCGCAAGACTTTTGTATGGGACGGCAACACGCCGCCGTTTGCCTATGTGCCGGTAGCCACCACGGCCGCTTTTGGCGCCAGGGTCGGCTTGCTGTTGTTGTCCGGGAGATGCTGCCGTGTGCCGTCTTACCATTTGTATCTCGATGGTGCGCCGGCGGCGGTGGCCGCGCAATTGTCCGCGCGCTTGCGCGACAGCAAGACGCCGTTCGTGCGCATCGATGAGTGCCCCCGCCGTGTCGGCTATGACGGCAAGTGCGAGGCGCAGCTGGCCCGGCAGATCGGGCGGGTGGAGTCGCTGGGACGCGAACTGGAGCAACTGGTTGATGCCTGGGAAGAGCACGATGGCGTGCTGTTCGTCATGCCGTCCATGGCGGTCGCCGTGCGCGCGAACGAGCAGGGCGGCAGCGTGATCCAGACCCTGTTGCGTGCCGATTTTTCGCGCAAGGATTGATATCGGTCGTCTGCCGCGCGTCACCGAAATGCCAGGCTCGGCTATGATGTCGGCCTTTCGGTAAATCCTCGGCCGCGCGCCCGTTGCGCGCATGGCTGGCGAGACTACCTGGCACGGCAAGGATAGGGAATGACAGCAGCAGTGGTATCACAGGCGGACCTGGCACATCGTCCGCAGTTTGGCTGGATCAATGGTTTGAAGGCAGGCGCGGCGCAGTTGATCGTGTTGCACCATCTGGCGTTTTACGGGCCCATGTCCGATTACGTGCAGCCGCTGTGGCCCGAGCTGCTGGACTGGCTCGGTGGCAGCGCGCGCATCGCCGTGCAAGTGTTCCTCGTCATCGGCGGCTTTCTCGTCGCCAAATCGCTCTCGCCCGCAGGCCGCCCCGGCATTGCTAGCCCTTTACAAGCGGTCTGGCGCCGCTATGCCAAGCTGGCGCCGCCTTTCCTGGCTGCCACCTTGCTCGCGGCCATCATCACGCCTGTGGCCGGCATCTGGATGCGGCACGACTCCATGTCGGCCGCCGTCACCCTGGGCCAGCTGAGTGCCCATGCCTTGTTGCTGCACGGCGTGCTGGGCTATGAGTCGCTGTCGGCCGGCGCTTGGTACGTGGCCATCGATTTTCAGCTGTACCTGCTGACCGTATCGCTGTTGTGGCTGAGCGGCCGCGTGGCGGGACAGCGGCGCCGGCACTGGCTGATGCCGCTGGCCGTCACCGTCGGTATCACCTTTTCCCTGCTGTATTTCAATCTCGACGCGGACTGGGATAACTGGGCGCCGTATTTCTTCGGCAGCTATGGTCTCGGCATGCTGGCCTGGTGGGCCAGCGATCCGGCCCGTAAACCCGGCGCCATGACCGCGCTCATGGCCATGGCCGCCGTGCCCGTCCTGCTGGCCCTGGCCGTCGACTACCGCAGCCGCATCGCCTTGGCCCTGATCGTCGCCTGCGCCCTGTTCCTGTTCGGCCGCGCCCGCACGCCTGCACAGGGCGGCGCCTGGAACATCATCAACGCGCTGGGCCGCATCTCGTATGCTGTCTTCCTCGTGCACTTTCCCGTCAGTCTGCTGGTGAATGCCTTGTTTATCGCCTACGTGCCACTCGAGCCGGAGTGGCAGGCGCTGGGCATGCTGACGGCGTGGGGCGCCAGCCTGGCGGCCGGTGCGGCGTTTTATCGCTGGGTGGAGGTGCCGCTGGGGCGGGTGATGGGGAGCGTGGTGGCGCATCTGGCCGGGAGGCAGGCGCTGGTGTCGCGTTAGAAACTCGGGGCGGCCTTCTTGAGCTTCAACCTTCCATTGAATCGGCAGCATGGCCGTCAGTCTGTGGCGTGACGATTTTCCTCAGTTGCGCCATGACTGTCTCGTGCGAGGCGGTAGCGCGGTCATCATTGAGCGACGCCAGCACCTTTGCGCGAAACCATTGTTCATAGGTTTCGGCTGCTTCCGTTGTAGCAAATTCAGACATGGTCGAGGATGGTGTGGCGTTCATGATTGTCTGATTATACGACAGTCCGATAAAGCTGTATCGCAGGTGGCAAGGCGTTTGATTTGTGTCAGCGATGGCATCGCGTGCAAGTGATGCTGCTGAAAACAAAAAAGCCAACCGCGAACGGTTGGCTTCTCTGAAGTATTTGGTAGGCCGTGCGGGATTCGAACCTGCGACCAACGGATTAAAAGTCCGCTGCTCTACCAGCTGAGCTAACGACCCGAAGAAGAAAGATTATAGGGGGTGCCCGGGATTCTGTCAAACCTAATGGGCAACTTTTTCCCCGCTTTTACTTTTTGCCGCCCCGTTCCTTGGCAGCCTGGGCCGCGCTGGAGTCCGGGTAGCGCGAGATCAGGGCGTTCAGGGTCTTGGTCGCGTTGGCCTTGTCTTTCAGCTCCGTGTAGCAGCTGGCGATGTTGAGCATGGCGTCGGGCGCCTTCGGGCTGTCCGGGTAGTTCTTCAGCACTGCCTGCTGGGCCGTGATGGCGCTCTTGCAGTCGCGCTGGGCGTAATAGGCGTTGCCCAGCCAGTATTGCGCGTTGGCCGCGTAGGCCGATTCGGGATAGCGTTTCACGAAGCCGTCCAGGGCCGTGACGGCGCCCTTGTAGTCGCCCGACTTGAACAGGCCGAACGCGGATTCGTACGCGCTTTGCTCGGATACGCCCACGGCCGCTTCCTGGCCGTCGATGGTGACCTGGCGCGGCTCAAGCTTGCGCAGGCGCGCGTCGATGTCGGTGTAGAAATCCTTCTGGCGCTTTTGCACATTCGCCAGGTCGTTGCCCAGCACTTCGATCTGGCCGCGCAGGCGGGCGATCTCTTGCATGGTCTGGTCGTGCTGGTTGATCAGGCTCAGGGTGCTGGTCTTGTCCGCCTTGGTGTCGACGCGGCTGTTCAGGTCGCGCGCCATGGCGTCGACCTTGGCGCGCAGCTCGAGGATGGCCTTGCGCGCTTCGTCGTCATCGAACAGGGCGGCGTTGGCGTGCAGGGGCAGGTAGGCAAACGCGGCCATCAAGGCGGCGGCGACGCCGGCTTTCGAGAATGTCATCATGGGTCGGGCTTTCTAAGGTTACGCAAACATGCAAACGGGGCGCCGGGCGGTGAATCACCGCGCTGCGCCCCATTATTATGCCTATGACTGGCCAGTTAGGTAAGCGCCAATGCTGCCGCGCTCACCTGTCAACATCAATAAACGATGTCAGCGCGGCGGTTTTCTGCCCATGCTGCTTCGTTGCTGCCTTGTGCTTTAGGCTTTTCTTTGCCCAGCGACACGGCTTCCATTTGGCCTTCTGGCACGCCCAGGGCTGCCATCGACTTGCGCACGGCTTCAGCACGTTTCTGGCCCAGGGCCAGATTGTACTCAGCGCCACCGCGTTCATCGGTGTTACCTTGGATCAGGATCTTGCGGCTAGGCGTTTTCACCAGGTAAGCAGCGTGGTTTTGCACGACTGGGGTGTCCGCTTCGCGCACGACGTATTTGTCGAAGTCGAAGTAGATGCTGCGGTTAGCCAGCACGCCTTTTGGATCGTCCAGTGGATCGACCGATGCGGTCGTCACTGGCTGAACTTGACGGGTGTCAACTGGAGCTGCGACTTTTTCAGGAGCGCGCTCAACCACTGGGGTTTCGGCTACTTTGACTGGGGTGCTGCAGGCGGACAGCAGAGCTGCGGTAGCGGCGATGAAAGCCAAACTTTTAAAGTTACTCATTTTTATTCTCCGGGTCATGGTTAAAGGTGAAACTGTACAGCATTTACTTCATAAAAGGACCCCAGGTGGGCTCCTTGATATTGCCAGCTTGCGTAGTCAAACGCTGTTTGACGCGGCCATCCACCGATACCACTGCCAGCGACTTGCGTCGTCCGGATTCGGTCGCGTACATGATATATTTCCCGTTGGGCGAAAAGCTCGGTGATTCGTCGTTGGCGGTGTCCGACAGGCGCAGTTCCTGGCCACTAGCCAGGTCGAGCGCGTAGAGCTGGAAATTGCCGTCGCGACGGGAAATATAAGCAAGTGTCTTCCCGTCGGACGAGATCCGCGGGCTGATGTTGTAGGAGCCGCCAAACGTCACGCGCTTGGCTTCGCCACCGCTGGCCGACATACGGTAGATTTGTGGTCCGCCGCTGCGATCGCTGGTGAAGTAAATGCTTTGGCCATCGGCCGAGAATTGAGGTTCCGTATCGATGCCGCTGCTGGTGCTGGTGCGGCGCAAGCCGCTGCCGTCGGCATTGACGGTGTAGATCTGGGTATGGCCGTCGCGCGACAGGGCCACGGCCAGGCGCGAGCCGTCCGGGCTCCAGCTCGGCGCGGAATTGCTGCCTTTTTCATTCGACACGATGGTGCGCTGGCGCGTCACCAGGTTTTGCACGTAGACGATGGGCTTTTTCTTTTCAAACGACACATACGCGACCTTGGTGCCGTCCGGCGACCAGGCAGGCGAAATGATCGGCTCGTTCGAGCGCAGCGCGACCTGGATGCCTTCGCCATCGGCGTCGGCCACTTCCAGCCGGTATTCGCGGCCCGATTGCGTGACGTAGGCGATGCGCGTGGCGAACGCGCCCTTGACGCCCGTCAGCTTTTCATAGATGTCGTCGGCGATCTTGTGCGCCAGCAAGCGGTTGAACTGCGGCGCGGCCGCATTGTTCATGCTGGAAATCTGTGCGCCCTTGATGGTGTCGAACAGCTTGTAGCGCACGTCCAGGCGGCCATCGGCCATGCTTTGCACGGTGCCGGCCGCCAGCGCATCGGCGCCGCGCGACTTCCACTGTTCGTAGCTGACGGGCGCCGTTTCCGATACGGGCGCATCGGCATCGATCAGCTTGAACACGCCGCTGCGCGCCAGGTCGGCCTTGATAATGCCCGACAGCGATTGCGGCGCCGCCGATTCATTGACGAAGCTGGCGACAGCCACCGGAATCTGGTTGCTGCCGATCCCCGTAATCTCCACGCGCAGCTGCGCCTGGGCGCTGGACGCTCCCAGCATCAGGCTGGCGCAGAGCACGACATAGCTCATTTTTTTCATGGTCATCATTTAGGCAAATCCTTCATCTCGAATATGAGTTCAATCTCGCGTTCCACGGTGCCGTCTTTTTTCTTCGGCAGTGGCGACGATTTATTAATGGCGTTTTCCACCGAGCTGTCATACGCCGGCAGGCCGCTACTTTTAATCTTTCGGACCGAAATAATTTCCCCAGTTGGCAGTTGCTCGATCTTGAACACGGCGCGCGGGTTGCCCGGCACGTCCGTGCTACCGCTGTACGCGATATTGCTCTTGATCTTGCTCGTCAGGGCAGCGACATAGCCGCTGTCCTTGCGTGGCGCGGTCGATTTCTCGGCCGTGCCCGTCGTGCCGGCGCCCGCGGCACCCGTGATGCGGCTCATTTCCGCAGCGCGTGCCTTGTCGGCGGCTTTTTTCTCTTCTGCCGCTTTTTTCGCCTTGGCAGCTTTTTCCGCCGCCGCTTTTTTATCGGACAGTTCCTTCTCGGCTTTTTCTTCCGCCGCTTTTTCTTTCTCTTTGACCTGCTTGGCTTTCTCCAGCTTGTCGGCCTTTTCTTTTTCCAGCTTTTCAGCCTTGTCTTTTTCTTTCTGCTTCTGTTTTTCCAGTTCGCGCTTTTCTTCCTCGCGTTCCTTCTGTTCCTGCTTGCGGCGCTCTTCCGCTGCCGCTTTCTCTTTTTCTTCCTTCAGCTTGGCCTTCTTGCGCTCAAGGGCGATCTCCGCCTCGCGCAGGTCGACCTTTGGCTCGGGCGCGGCCACCGGCGGCGGTGGCGGCGGGGCCGGCTGTTCCACTTCCGGTTCCGGCGGCGGGGCCGGTGTCGGCTCCGGTTCCGCCGCCACTTCGGGCGGCGGCGCGGCCGTCTGCACCTTCATGTCCCACACTTCCGCTTCGACGGCGACAGGTTCCGTATTTTGCCAGTGTACGCCCACCCACAGGAAAAACAGCAGCCCAAGGTGCATCGCCAGCGCCAGGCCCAGCGAGGGCCAGCGGCTGCGTTCGCGCGGCACGCTGTAGGGCTTGCCGAGTACATGGTCGATTTGTTTGTTCTGCAAAGTCTAGTCTATCTAAAAACGGTCAAGTCTGGAAACAGGATGCTGCGCTTACTTGGTGGCCAGGCCAACGCGGGTAATGCCCATCTTTTTCGCTTCCGAAATGAGCTGGATCACATCGTCGTACTTGCTTTCCTTGTCGCCCGCGATCATCACGGGATAGTCGGGATTGCTCTCGTGCAAACCGCGCAGCTTGCGCAGCAGGGCGTCGCGGTTCGGTTCCGTTTCCGGCGACAGCTGTTCCTTGCCGATGACGCCGATCGACAGTGAACCATTCGGTTTCAGCACGATCTGAATATAGTCATCGGGCGGTTTGGCCGACTTTTCCGCGTTGGGCAAGTTCACCACGCTGGGATTGTTCGACGACGGCATCACCATGAAGATGATCAGCAGCACCAGCATCACGTCGATGTACGGCACGACGTTGATTTCGGACTTGAACTTGCGGCCACGGCCGCCGCGCATGCCGCCGCTATTGAATGAGGAACCCATGGACGCTGCCCCCTCTTAGCGCGACTGGCGCTGCAAGATGTTGGAGAATTCCTCGACGAAGCTCTCGAAGCGGATCGCCAGGCGGTCGATGTCATGCGAAAAACGGTTGTAGGCGACGACGGCGGGAATCGCGGCGAACAGGCCGATGGCGGTGGCGATCAGCGCTTCGGCAATGCCGGGCGCGACGGCGGCCAGGGTGGCTTGCTGCACGTTGGCCAGGCCGCGGAAGGCGTTCATGATGCCCCAGACGGTACCGAGCAGGCCGATGTATGGCGAGACGGAACCGACGGAAGCGAGGAAGGCCAGGTGCGATTCGAGCACGTCCATTTCACGCTGGAAGGCGGCGCGCATGGCGCGGCGTGCGCCGTCGAGCACGGCGCCGACGTCCAGCGCTTCACGCGAACCGTAGGAAGCCTTGCCCTTGATGAATTCGCCCATGCCTGCGTCGAAGATGCGGGCCAGCGCGCCGCTCTGGTCGCGGTTGCCGCTGGCGTTCTGGTGCAGCGCATGCAGGTTGCCGCCGGCCCAGAAGCTGCGTTCGAATTCGATGGTTTGCTTGCGCGCCTGGCGCACGGCAAACATCTTGCGGAAAATGTAGGTCCAGCTGGTCAGGGAAATCAGCAGCAGCAGGGCCATGATCAGTTGCACGATCAAATGGGCATTGGAGATGAGCGCGAGGAAAGAAAGATCTTGTGTAACGTTCATTGGCTGGCAGTCTGTTGGGTGAATTGTCCGGGGGTGGCGGGTAGGGCTCAGGCGGCGCGCATGCGGGCCGCGACTGCATCAGGCACGGCGCGCGGACGCAGTGCCGAATCGACGCAGCCGATCTTGACGCGGGCCGTGTTGAGCAGGCGGTCGCCGCACCAGGCTTGTTGCAGGAAAACGATGGAGGCGCGCCCCATTTTTTCTATGTTTAAGGTTAATCTTACCGTGTCATCGAGCCTGGCTGGCGCATGATAGTCGGCGTTGACGCTTTTGACAACGAACATTGCGTCGTGTTGTTCCAGCAATTCCTGCTGGCCCACGTCGATGGCGCGCAGCCATTCGGTGCGCGCGCGCTCGAAGAATTTCAGGTAGTTAGCGTAATAGACGATGCCGCCGGCGTCGGTGTCTTCATAGTAGACACGTACGTTCCAGGTAAAGACTGAAGGCATGTTTATTGCGCCAGTAGTGAGATTGAGCAACATTTTACGCGATTTTTCTTCTTGTGACTGTGGGCGCTTGCTGGAAAGCCATGCAAAAGCTGCATATAAGTTGCACCGCAGCATTGTAAAACGGAGGGCTGCAATGGCAAGCCCCGTAACATACGCTTACATGCCTGAGCAAAGTTTACATCCAGCTTAAGACGATGGGCCGGCGCTGCCCGGGCGGCGATTATAGCCGCACGCTTGCATTCCTTGCTCAATTTGGGCACTTAACTTACAATTTGCATTCCATTACGTCTCACGTGACTGGCGAAAAGTCGGGCGATCTCCATGAGTGGCGATCGGCAATCCGGCGAAAGGTGGGCACCCACCGGGAAACGTGAGATTTTTCATCAGCCGTTCGCCTGGGTAGCCACTATGGAAAAGCACGAAGAGGCTGCCTGTCCAATGTTGTTATTCACTTAACGCCGGCTCCCCTCATTCGATCCAATCTGCCAGTACAAGCACCCTCATACTTGGAGTTTTTACATGTTTGCAAAAGATCACACCCTCGCCAACGTCGATCCTGAATTGTTCGCCGTCATTCAAAAAGAGAACACGCGCCAGCACGATCATATCGAACTGATCGCGTCGGAGAACTACACGTCGCCAGCCGTAATGGAAGCGCAAGGCTCGCAGCTGACGAATAAGTACGCCGAAGGCTATCCAGGCAAGCGCTACTACGGCGGCTGCGAATACGTCGACGTGGCCGAGCAACTGGCCATCGACCGTGTGAAACAGCTGTTCGGCGCCGAATGCGCGAACGTGCAGCCGAACTCCGGCTCGCAAGCGAACCAGGGCGTGTTCTTTGCCATGTTGAAACCAGGCGACCTGATCATGGGTATGTCGCTGGCCGAAGGCGGCCACCTGACCCACGGCATGCCGCTGAACATGTCCGGCAAATGGTTTGACGTCGTCTCCTACGGTTTGACGGCGGAAGAAGACATCGACTACGAGGCAATGGAGCGCCTGGCCCGCGAACGCAAGCCGAAATTGATCATCGCCGGCGCGTCCGCGTTCTCGAAAAAGATCGACTTCGAACGCTTCAGCAAGATCGCCAAGGAAGTTGGCGCCTACTTCATGGTCGACATGGCCCACTACGCGGGCCTGATCGCCGCCGGCCTGTACCCGAACCCGGTGCCGTTCGCCGACTTCGTCACCTCGACCACGCACAAATCGTTGCGCGGCCCGCGCGGCGGCATCATCCTGATGAAGGCCGAACACGAAAAAGCCATTAACTCGGCCATCTTCCCTGGTATCCAGGGCGGCCCGCTGATGCACGTGATCGCCGGCAAGGCCGTCGCTTTCAAGGAAGCGCTGAGCCCTGAATTCGTCGAGTACCAGAAACAAGTGATCAAGAACGCCGACGTGCTGGCGAAAACCCTGATCAAGCGCGGCCTGCGCATCGTTTCCGGCGGTACCGAATCGCACGTCATGCTGGTCGACCTGCGCGCCAAGAACCTGACGGGCAAGGAAGCCGAAGCCATCCTCGGTTCCGCGCACATCACCTGCAACAAGAACGGCATCCCGAACGACCCGCAAAAACCATTCGTCACTTCGGGCATCCGCCTGGGCAGCCCGGCGATGACGACGCGCGGTTTCAAGGAAGCGCAAGCGGAAGAAGTGGGCAACCTGATCGCCGACGTGCTGGACAATCCGCATGACGCCGCCACCATCGAGCGCGTGAAAGCGGCAGTGAAAGTCCTGGCCGACGCGCACCCTGTGTACGCCGCATAATAATTTGTCCAGAATGTGTCATACGGAGTAAGATTCTGTATGACACATTCCTTCGTGCCCAAGGGCGCCCGGAGTGATTCGGGCGCCCTTTGCACAAGGACGGCGATTTCCCGTAATTATTACTATAAAGTTGTAACCAGCCCATGAAATGTCCATTTTGCCAGCACGGCGACACCCAGGTTCTCGATACGCGCGTATCGGAGGAAGGGGATGCCATTCGGCGCCGCCGCCGCTGCGGCAAATGCGACAAGCGTTTTACCACGTACGAGCGCATTGAACTTATCATGCCGGCCGTCGTCAAAAAGAATGGCAGCCGGACGGAGTTCGCTGCGGATAAGCTGCGCGGCAGTTTGATGCTGGCCTTGCGCAAGCGTCCCGTTGCGGCCGCCTCCGTGGATACGGCCATCGCGTCCATCCAGGAAAAACTGCTGACCAGCGGCCTGCGCGAAGTCGATTCCGGCTATATCGGCGAACTCGTCATGCAGGAACTCAAGCGCCTCGACAAGATCGCCTACATCCGCTTCGCCTCCGTCTACAAGAATTTCGAAGACCTGGCCGAATTCCAGGATGCGATTGCCGAAGTGGGGCAGGCGCGCAAGCCCTGACCTCACCTTCTTGTTCACCTTCGTGAAGGCGGGGCTGCTTATGCGCCCCGTTTTCACCACGCCAAGGGTTGCCTGGCAAGCGGTCTGATCAATCCCAACGCTGTTCTTCTCGACTTATCGCCGTGCTGTTTGCGCCAGCGCAGACCCGGCTTTTTGCGCGCGCCTATCTTGTAGCTGGGCCGCCTGTTCCTGCGACTCTTGCTGCGGAAGGGAGTAGCGCATGCGCAATAGCGGTCGCACTATGTTTCCTGCGGGTGGCAGCAGCCTCGTCGAGGTGCTGGTGTCGCTGCTGCTGTTGGCGCTGGGTCTGCTGGGCGCCAGCATCCTGCAACTGAACTCGCTGCGCGCGCGCCATGAGTCGGCGCTGTTGTCGGCGGGCGTGCAACTGGCTGCCGGCATTGCCGAACGCATGCGCGCGAACAGCGTGCTCATGAATGGCCCCGATGCGGGCAATCCCTACCTGAACGTGGCCTACGCGGCGGCGGACGATGCTGAAGCTGGCGGCGGTGCGCCCGACTGCTTCGGCGTCACTGCCTGCAGCGCGGCCGAACTGGCGCAATTCGATATCGCCGAATGGAAGCAGCGGCTGCATGCGGCCTTGCCCGGCGCGCGCCTGCATATTTGCCGCGACACTTCCGCGTGGGATGCCGCCGCCCAAGGCTTGCAGTGGGCGTGCAGCGGCGGCAAGGGCGCGCCCATCGTTATCAAGCTGGGCTGGCGCGGCCGCCTGCCCGATGGCTCGCCCGCCATGAATGCGGCAGGCGAATCGTTGCCCAGGCTGGCATTCCAGCTGGGCGGAGGCGGCGCATGAACGAGGTCCTGTATCGGCATCGCGGCATGAGCCTCGTCGAATTGCTGGTGGCCCTGTCGCTGGGCGCGCTGCTGATGCTGGCGGCCAGTAGCGTGCTGCTGGCCGCCAGCGGCAGCTATGGCGACCAGTCCGCCAGCGCGCGCTTGGACGATAACGGCCGCTATGCGCTCGACACCATCGCCCGCGCCGTGCGCCAGACGGCGTACGTGAACTGGGACAGCAGCGCCGCGCCCGTCGCCCATGCCGATGACGACAGCGCCAATGTGGCCGGGCTCGACGCGCGCAGCCTGGGCAAGAACAGCGAGGGCATCAGCGGCGCGCTGCCCGGCGCCCTGCATGGCAGCGACGTGCTGGCCTTGCGCTATTACGGCGCCGGCAAGGAAGAAGGCGGCGACGGTTCCGTGCTCAATTGCGCGGGCTTCGGCGTGGGCGCCGCGCAAACGGAAACGCAGCGGGGCTGGAGCATTTTCTATGTGGCGCAAGGCGCCGATGGCGAGGGCGAGCTGCGCTGCAAATACCGTGGCGCGAACGGCTGGGGCGCGGACGCCATCATCCGTGGCGTCGACGGTTTCCAGGTGCTGTATGGCCTCGACACGGATACGCCGCCCGACGGCGTGGCGAACCGCTATGTCAACGCCAGCGCGCTCGAGGCCTACGATGCGGCATTGGTACTGGAGGGCGCGGATGCGGCCGCGCGCCAGCGCGATCTGCACCGCCGCACGCACTGGAAGCGCGTGGCCAGCGTGCGTGTGGCGCTGCTGCTGCATGGCGAGGCGGGCCAGGCGGACAAGATGGCGGAACTGGGGCCGGCGCAGTTCGACCTGTTCGGCAAGGTGTATGCCGAGGCGCACGCGGCCGGCGACACGGGCGTGCGCATTGCGCGCACATCCTTGCCCGCCGCGACGCGCTCGCGGCTGCGGCAGCTGGTGCAGACGAGCATCATGCTGCGCAACGGGCCGGCCTAGGCGGGCGGCGCGATGGCAGGCAGGGGCGTCCGCCGGTGCGAACCTTGGTGTCCATCTTGCGTACGCCACGGTGGCGCGACCCTCGTGTATGTGCTGTGCCTGCTGGTGATCATCTTGTTGCTGGGCATATCGGCAGCGCAGATGGCCTTGCAGGGCGAAAAGGCGGCACGCGGCGAGCGCGACCGGCAGATCGCGTTTCAGGCGGCGGAGGAGGCATTGGTGGATGCGCAGAACGATATCGAAGGTTTACCTGGTGCGCCGGGACGCAGCAGCCTCTTCGGGCCAGGCAGTGCGGCCGGGTTCGCGGACGGTTGCGGCGAGGCAGGCGCACTGGGCCTGTGTCTGCCCGCAACGCCGGACGCGCCGGCGCTCTGGCTAAGCATGGACCTCGATGGCGCCGACGCTGGCAGCCGCGCGGTTTCATACGGCCAGTTTACGGGCGCCGTCATGCAGACGGGGCAGGGTTTCCTGCCGTCGCGCCGGCCCCGCTACCTGATCGAATTGCTGCCGTTTCACCCGCCCGGCGCGCAGGCCACGGCAGCGGCCGGCGGTATGGCCACGGAAAGCTATGTGTACCGCATCACGGCCATCGGTTTTGGGGCGCAGGAAAGCACGCAAGTCGTGCTGCAAAGTTATTACCGCAAACAGGCGGCGGGAGCGGGGCCATGAGGGCTTTGATGTTTGCCTGGCTGCTGTTCGGCTGGATTTTCCTGGCTTGCGGCGCCGCCGTCGCGGGCGCTCCTCCCGTGGTGCTGGCGCGGGCCGACACGGGTTTGTACGGCGCCAGGGTGCCGCCGAATCTCCTGCTCAACCTGTCCCTCACGCACGCTGCCGCCGCTGCCGCGCATGGCGGCGACTATGCGCCGCAGCGCGAGTATGCAGGCTACTTCCATACGCGCATGTGCTACAGCTATCCGTACCGCAGCAAGGATGGCGTCATACTGCCGGACTTGCGCGTAGCGACCGCTTACTTCTCCGTGCTGAAACCGGCCGATGCCTTGCACGGCTGCGGCGGTGACAGTTTCAGCGGCAATTTTCTCAACTGGGCCGGCACCAGCATGCTCGACATCGTCCGCTATGCGCTGACGGGCGGCGACCGCGTCATCGACGAAGTGCGCAAGACGGTGCTGCAGCGCGCCTACCTGCCCGACGCGGACAGTCCCATCGACTTCTTTGCCCACCCCGTCTTTTTCCCGCGCAAGGTCCTGCAGACCGGCGTGGCGGCCGCGACACCGTTTGTGCTGGCGCAACTGGCCATCGTTTCCTGCCGCAACCGCCTGCTGTTCGGCGACGCCAGCTTGCCCTCGGGCGGCAGTTGCGACGCGCCCGGCGCTGCGGCCACGCACGGTGTGTTCCTCGCGCGCGTGCGCGTTTGCGATACCGATGAAGGGCCGCTGCGCGACGACTTGTGCCTTGCGTATGGCAAGAACTACAAGCCGGTGGGCGCCGTGCAGCGCCATGGCGGCAGGGTGCGCGTAGGCGTGTTCGGCCACTTGAACGGCCAGCCCGCCAGCGCCGGCCCCGTGTATGGCGGCGTGCTGCGCGCGCCACTGGCCCACGTGGGCAGGCAGCGCTGGGCGGCGCCCGATTTTATGCCGCAAGACAATGCCGACGCCGAGTGGAATCCCGCCAACGGCGTGTATGCGACTCAATCTACGTCTCAAGCTGCGGGCCCTGGCGGCGGGGTGACCGCTTACATCAATGGCCTGGGCCGCGGCAATGCCGGGCATCCCGGCGCGTACGCGAAGGCGGCGCCGCTGGCCGAATTGCTGTACGAATCGCTGCGCTACCTGCAGGGACGGCAGGCAAGCCCTGTCGTGCCGCCAGCCACGG
This sequence comes from Janthinobacterium sp. HH104, assembly GCF_001758715.1. Taxonomy (NCBI): domain Bacteria; kingdom Pseudomonadati; phylum Pseudomonadota; class Betaproteobacteria; order Burkholderiales; family Oxalobacteraceae; genus Janthinobacterium; species Janthinobacterium sp. HH104. The sequence goes on from NZ_LRIB01000001.1 coordinate 87,354, forward strand.
CCCCGCCTGCCATCGACGATGGCTTGCCGGTCGTGACGCCCTGGAGCGACCCGCAAACGGCCAGTTGCCAGCGCCACATCGTCGTCAGTCTCGGCGATGCTGGCATGGCCGGTGACCGTTACGTGCCCGGCAATGTCCCTGTGGCTCCCGCATCGAATGGCGACCGCGCACGCGCTGCCGATGGCTTTGCGCCGCCGCCGTTCGATGCGATGGCCTGGACGCATGCGGTGGGCAGCTTGGAAAGCGGCGGCGCGCAGGGCAATCCCGCGCCGCGGCCCGACCTGGCGGCACTGGAATTGCTGGACGACGGGGCGGGCGGCGCCAGCTACCATTCGGCTGGCTTGGCTTACTGGTCGCATGTGCAGGCTTTGCGTCCCGGTGGCAAGAACGACGGCGTTGCCAAGATCGAGCACTACGCGGGCGACTTGCGCCAGGGCGACCCGACCGCCATGCCCCTTTCTACGCCCTTGCTGTTGGCAGCCAAATATGGCGGCTTTCTCGATGCGAACGGCGACGCCAACCCGTTCAAGAGCGCGACGGGCAACGCGCTGGACGAGTGGAGCCTGGACGGCCGCTGGCCCGCCCATTATTTGTCCGGCAGCGATCCGGCCGCCCTGATCGCGGGACTGCGCGCAGCCTTTGCGGCCGCCGACAAGGCTACCTTGCCGGCGACGCTCGCGGGGCCGTCCCTGATGGCGCTGGCCAGCGGTACGGAAGAGGCATACTGGTTCCAGACGCAGCTGCGCCTGGCCGATGGCGGCATGACTGTTTCACGCTCTGCGTTTGCCGTGGGCAGCGATGGCGCACTGCTCCCCGGTAAATCAGTGTGGCGCGCCGGCGGATTGGATAAGCCCGTGCCGGATGGACCGCCGCCGGCCTTGCGTCCCGTCTACACGCTCGACGCCAAGAGCACCTTGATGCCGTTGTCCTGGAAGGGGCTCGATAAGGAACAGCGCAGCGCATTCGACGGCGGCGATGGACGGGGGGAAGCGCGCCTGGCGTATCTGCTGGGACAGCGCACGCACGAGGTGGGCCAGCCGGGTGGCTTCCTGCGGCGCCGCTCAGGCAGCCTGGGTGCCGCGCCGCATGGCAATCTGCTGTACGTGGGCGCGCCCGGGTTGGGCATGCCGGGCGCCAGCTATGGCGTGCACCGCAAGGCGCTGCTGCAGCGGCGCAAAATGCTGTACCTGGGCGCCAACGATGGCTTGCTGCATGCGTTCGATGCGCGTACGGGCAGCGAAGTGTTTGCCTATCTGCCACAAGCGCTGCTGCGCGCTGCGTCAGCCGTTGCGAGCACTCACTACAGCCCTGGCCCGCTGCTCGACGGTGCGGCGGCCACGGCGGAAGTAATGGCGCTCGGACATTGGAAGACGGTGCTGGTGTCGGGTATGGGCGGCGGGGCGCAAGGCGTGTTTGCACTCGACATTACCGACCCGGCCCGCTTCGCGCAAGACGGGGCGCTGTGGGAGTTTACGGACCGCGACGACAGGCTGATGGGCAACGTGCGTGCGCCGCCCGCTTTCGCCCGCATCAACATGGGCGGCAAGGACGGTGCGCCGACCTACCGCGACTTTGCTGTCGTCGCCAGCGGCTATAACAACCATGTCAATGACGGCAAGGACACGACGGCGCCCGCGTCGGCCGCCGCCATCTTCCTGCTGGCGCTGGACAAGGCGCCCGGCACGCCATGGACGTTGGGAAGTAATTACTTCCGGCTCAAGGTGCCTGTGGCCAGCGGTGGCGGTGATGGTGGCCATGACAGCGAGGCGGATACGGGCGCCAATGCCGCCCCCCACGCGCTGGGCCCGCCCGCCGTGGTGCCGGGTGGCGACGGCGCGCTGGCTTTCCTGTATGCGGGCGATTTGCAGGGCAATATCTGGCGTTTCGACTTGACTGGCGGGCCGCCGTGGAAGGATGGGCAGGGGCGCAAGCTCGTCTTTGTCGCGCGCGATGCGCTGGGCCGGCGCCAGCCCGTGACGCAGCAGCTGAACGTGGCCTACGCGCCCGGTGGCGGCTATCTGCTGCTGTTCGGCACGGGCAAGCTGGTCGAGGCGGCCGATACCTGGCCCGCCGCCTTTCTGTCGCAGTCGTTTTACGCCGTGCACGATGATGTGCGCGAGTCGTCCCCAACGCGCAGCCGGTCCGACCTGGAACAGCGCAGCCTGGGCGAGACGGCGGGCGGCGTGCGCGTGGACGGCGCCGAACTGCGCTACACAGGCAGCGATGCCATGCGCGGCTGGTACCTCGATTTTCTCGATACCGCGCAAACGGGCGAACGCAGCATCAACAGTGCCGTGCTGACCGCTGGCAAGGTGCTGTTCAATACCGTCCTCCCCGGGCGCGATCCTTGCGCCACGCCAGTCACCCGCCTGTACGTGCTCGACGTGCTGAGCGGTTTTGCCGCCGATGGCGCCGGGGTCGTGCAGGCGGGCGCGCAGATGGGACGCTTGTACGATGGCCTGGCGCGTGCGCCGCCGCTGGCGCTGGAACTGAACAGCACGGTGGGTGCCGCGACGGCGGCAGGGCGGGCCGAGGGGCGCAAGGAACTGGCCGTGCTGCAACCGGGCTTGCCCGGCGCTGCCAGCGGGGCGGTGCTCAAGGTTGTCAGCGCGCCGCTGCCGGCCCGGCGCCTCAGTTGGCGCGAAGTGGCGAACTGGCGCGAATTGCACGAGGCGGCCAAGAAAAAATAGGCTCGGCAAGGCGGGTGCTGCGTATCGGCTGGCGCTTTTTTGGGAAGAAGGGAGGTCGCATGGGAGCGCTGGCAAGCCGGAACCGGGCCGCAGCAAACGGTGGCGCCCCGTCTGCCGCCTTGGGCTTCAGCCTGATCGAACTGCTGTCCGCGCTGGCGATCATGAGCCTGCTGCTGGCGCTGGCCGTGCCCGCTTATCACGGTCACGTCGTGCGTGCCAAGCGGGTGCAGGGGCAGGCGGCCCTGCTGCGGCTGATGCAACAGCAGGAGCGCTATTACTCGCAGAACAATCACTATCTGGCATTTTCCTCGGCGTCGCCGGCTTCGCAGGCGCAGCAATTCCCGTGGTGGTCGGGCGAAGAAGGTGCCGCCGGCAGCGCATATGAAATCGAAGCGCTGGCCTGTCCCGGCCTAGCGATCGGGCAATGCGTGCTGCTGCGTGCCATGCCGGGCACGTCCAAGGTTGATGCGCAGTTCCAGGATGCCGATTGCGGTGTCCTGTCCTTGAGCAGCACGGGCCAGCGCGGCAGCAGCGGCCCGGCCAGCCATTGCTGGCCCTAAGCCATGGCCACGCGCAAGCGGCCCCTGTGGCCTGTACGTACCCTAGGGCACACCATGCTCGAATTGCTGGCTGTGCTGGCGATTGCCGCGCTGCTGGCGGCCGCTGCCTTGCCCAGTTTGCAGCAGGTGCTGGCGCGCCAGCAAGTGCGCGCGGCGGCCACGGACCTGTTCTCGGCCATCGAATTGACGCGGGCACAGGCGATGGCGCGCGGGCAGCGCGTGCTGCTGATGCCGGCCGGGCCCAGTGGCACGGATTGGCGCACGGGCTGGCTGATCTTCATCGACCGCAATGCCAGCCTGGCGTTCGATGGCGATGACGAATTGCTGTTCCGCCAGGGACCGCTGCCGGAGGGCATCACGGCCCAGTTCGTGTTCTCGTCGGCCACGGCGCCGTTTTATATCGCCTACAATGGCGCAGGACGCAGTTGCAGCGCGACCAATAGCCTGGCGGCGCGCTGGGGTACCTTGTCCCTGGCTTTGGGAAAGCAGGTGCGCCATATTAAAATCAATATGCTGGGCAGGGTGCGCGTGTGCGACCCGCAGCAGCAGACGGTCAATTGCAGCGGCGTGGCCGACAGTTCGTAGCAAGACTGACCAATTACTCACCTTCAAGCAAAGTAGCCCGTGGAAATACTCAACGATATCGATGGCATGCGCCTGGCGCTGGAATGGGCGGCGCGCGGTCTGTACACGACCTCGCCCAATCCCCGCATCGGCTGCGTGATCGTCAGGGATGGTCAGGTGATCGGCGTTGGCGTGACGCAGGCGGCCGGCCAGGATCATGCCGAGGTGCAAGCGCTGGCCAATGCGGCGGCGCGCGGCAATGACGTGCGCGGCGCCACCGCCTATGTCACCCTGGAACCGTGCAACCACCATGGCCGCACGCCGCCATGCTCCGATGCGCTTGTGCGCGCGGGGCTGGGCCGCGTCGTGGCCGCCATGACGGATCCGAACCCGCTGGTGGCGGGGCAGGGGCTGGCCAAGCTGCAAGCGGCCGGCATCGCCGTCACCACGGATGTGCTGGCCGACGAAGCCTATGAAATGAATATCGGCTTCTTTTCGCGCATGCAGCGTGGCAAGCCGTGGGTGCGCATGAAAACGGCGGCCAGCCTGGACGGCATGACGGCCTTGCACAATGGGCAAAGCCAGTGGATCACGGGGCCGCTGGCGCGCGCCGACGGCCACGCGTGGCGCGCGCGCGCCTGCGCCATCCTGACGGGCATCGGCACGGTCAAGGCGGACGACCCGCAACTGAACGTGCGCGCCGTGGAGACGCCGCGCCAGCCGCGCCGCATCGTCGTCGACAGCCGGCTCGACATCAGCCTCGACGCGCGCATCTTGCAAGGTGGCGGCACGTGGATCGTGGCGGCCGTCGCCAATCCGGAAAAGGAGGCGCAGCTGCGCGCCCTGGGCGCGGAAGTCATCCTGTTGCCGAACGGGGACGGCAAGGTCGACCTGCCCGCGCTGATGCTGGAACTGGGGCGCCGGCAAATCAATGAAGTCCACGTCGAGGCCGGCGCCAAGCTGAATGGTTCGCTGATACGCGAAGGCTGCGTCGACGAGTTGCTGGTCTACCTGGCGCCCACCTTGCTGGGCGATGCGCAAGGCATGTTTGACTTGCCCGCATTGACAGATATCAAGCAGCAGCGCACTTTGCAATTTCACCAGGTTCAGCAAGTGGGCGAAGATGTGCGTATCCTTGCAAGGTTCGCCCAGCGCAATTAATACTTTTATACTTTATAGGGTTAGTTCATGTTTACAGGAATTGTTGCCGCCATCGGCAAGATTGAAACCGTGCAGCCACTCGACGGCGGCCTTGATGCAGGCGTGCGCCTGAACATCCACGCGGGCGGCTTGCCGCTGGCCGATGTGGCCCTGGGCGATTCGATCGCCATCAATGGCGCCTGCATGACGGTGGTGGAAAAATCGGACACGGGTTTCGCCGTCGATGTCTCGCGTGAAAGCCTCAATTGCACCGTGGGCCTCGATACCACCACGGAAGTGAACCTGGAAAAAGCCCTGACCCTGGCCGAGCGCCTGGGGGGGCACCTGGTCTCCGGCCACGTTGACGGCCTGGGCATCGTGCGCAAGTTCGAAGCCGTGGGCGAATCGTGGGAACTGGTGATCGAAGCGCCCCATGAGCTGGCGAAATACCTGGCCTTCAAGGGTTCCGTCGTCGTCAATGGCGTGTCCCTGACCGTCAACCGGGTGGAAGACCTGGGTGCGGGCGCCGTCAACGGCTGCCGTTTCTCGATCAACCTGATCCCGCACACGATTGCCATGACGACCCTGAAACACTTGATGGTCGATGGCAAGGTCAACCTGGAAATCGACCTGATCGCCCGCTATGTCGAGCGCATGTTGTCCTTGGACAAGGCTGCCGCTTAACACCACAGCTTGAAGCAGCACACCAGCGGCCTTGCCAAGCGTGTGTTGCTTTTCTTTCAGACGCGCATACTATGAAGCTTTCCGCAGTGGAGGCTAGCCATGGACCCGATTTCGCGCGCAACCGTGCCCAACACCATCCCGGCCACGCCCCGCGTGGGCGAGACTGCGCCGCTGGCGCCTGCGCTGCCCGTGCCGCCGTCCAGCGCGGCGGCGGCCCTTGCCATCCAGTCCTCGACCCAGGTCGACATCTCCCCGCTGGGCCAGTTCCTGTCCGGCGTGGCCTTGTCGCGCCGGCAACTGCTGGCCTTGCAGGGCGCCACGGAAGAGGCCAGGGCGGCAAATACCCCCGTGAATGTCAATGACGACTTGCTGGCCTTGGCGCGGCAGTTGACGGAATCGTTCGCCCAGCTGCAAACGAGCGGCATCGACGCCAGCCAGCTGGCGACGGCCGGCGACACGCCGGGCAGCCTGGCGCAGCGCTACGATTTGCTGTCGGGCGACGGCACGACGGATGCGTCCGCCGCGCTGGCGCAGGACGGCAGCTTGCTCACGCAAGCGCAGCTGGCCCGCATCGGCATCGACTTGCGCAATGAAGATGTCGATGCGCTAACGTTGCAAGCCGCTTATGTGGCCGACAGCAATGCCACCCTGGACGCCTTGCAACAGGGAACGGACGTGCTGGCGCAGGTGGGCGCCGTGCTGGCCCGGCAGCAGGGTGCGCCGCTGGCGACCAATGTCGAAGCGGATCTGACGGGCGAAACATCGTCATCCAGCGCCACGCAGGCGTCGCAAGCCACGCAGCCGCAGGCCGTCGACGTGGCGCCGCCGCAAACGGCTGCCATCGCAAAGCGGCAGCTGGAACTGCAGCAGCAACTGGAAGCGGAAGAGCTGAATCTGGACTTGCAGGAGTTGCGGCCGCCACCGGCGACAACCGGGCAGGACTTGCAGCAGGCGCAGAGGGCTGGCCAGCGGCGTTTTGATGCCAAAGATATCGACACGCAGCGCCTGGACGCCGAACGCCAGGCCCTGCGGCAGGAAGACGCGCGCCTGGACGCATTGCGCCAGGATCAATTGCAACAGACGCAGCGCGAAGAGCAGGCGCAGGCGGCAGCCGATGCGACGGAGCGCGCACGGCTGACCTCGGCACAGCTGGCCGACAGCGATGCCCAGCTGCGTGCGCAGGCAGAGGCCGCGCGCGCGCAGACCCAGGCGCGCGATACCCAGTTACAGGCGCAAGCAGGACTGCAGGCGACGGCCCAGGCCCAGCTGGCCCAGCAAAATGCCCAGGCGCAGCAGCAAGCCACGCAAGCAGCGGGCCAGGCCGTGCCCTTGCCCTCATCGCAAGACCCATCCGTGGCGGCGGCCATTGCCGCCTATAACCTGAACAATGCAGCCCTGAATCCCGGCTTGATGAATCGGCCATTGCCGGCCAGCGACTCGCGCCTGCCGCTGGTGGCGCCCGTCGCTGCCGTGGAACCTGTCAAGCCCGTGCCTAAAATCTAGGGCAGCAGGGTCGCGTCTAGGGTGATGTTGGCTTTCAGCAGCTTCGATACGGGGCAGCCGGCCTTAGCCTTGCCCGTCAATTCCTCGAATTTGGCCTGGTCGGCGCCCGGTATCTTCGCTTTGAGGATCAGGTGGACGGCCGTGATGGCGAAGCCGTCGTCGACCTTGTCGAGGGTCACTTCGGCCGTCGTCTCCATCTTTTCCGCCGTCAGGCCCGCTTCGCCGAGGATCAGCGACAGGGCCATGGTGAAGCAGCCCGCGTGGGCGGCGCCGATCAATTCCTCGGGATTTGTGCCCGGCTTGCCTTCGAAGCGGCTGGCAAAGCCGTAAGGATATTCCTGCAAGGCGCCGCTGCGCGTGCTGATGGCGCCCTTGCCATCCTTGATGCCGCCTGACCAGATGGCCGATCCGTTGGTTTTCATATTGCCGCTCCTGTGTGGGGGTATCGCTGCGAGGGGTATCAGCGCCGTGGCGGTGACAGGCTGATCTTATGCTCTTTGCAAGGCCGGCGGCGCGCGCTTTGCCGCCGCCGTGTGCGCTGGATCGGGAAAGCGGCGCTTTGTGGGGCAGGCAGGGAGGCGGCCTGCCTATTGGTGTTGCTGGACTGTCTTATTTCAGGTCTGCAAGCGCTAAATCCTTTAAAATAGCAGGTTATAAGAAAATTCCCGGAAATTCGCGGAATATTCTCGCTTGATGTTTCAGGTTTAGGTTCAGTTTTTAGTTACATTAACAACGCCTGGCAAAACCGTCGCGAGCGGAAGGGAGAGGTGGCCGAGAAGCGCAACCGTACGAAGGTACGGTGAGCATCGCAGGCCGCCTATACCGACGCGCAGCAGGTTTTGGCAGGCGTCATAAGAGGATGAACAATGTCTATATCCAGCACCGAAGAGATCGTCGCTGAATTGCGCGCCGGCCGCATGGTGATACTGGTCGATGAAGAAGACCGGGAAAATGAAGGCGATCTGGTGCTTGCCGCCGATTTCGTGACGCCTGAAGCCATCAATTTCATGATCACGCATGCGCGTGGCCTGGTCTGCCTGACCCTGACGGAAGAGCGTTGCGACGAGCTGAACCTGTCGATGATGACGTCGCGCAACGGCACCGCCTACGGTACCAACTTTACTGTTTCCATCGAAGCGGCGGAAGGCGTGACGACGGGCATTTCCGCCGCCGACCGCGCCAAGACCATCCAGGTGGCCGTGGCCAAGGGCACGCAGCCCAGCGATATCGTCCAGCCCGGCCATATCTTCCCGCTGAAAGCGCAAAAGGGCGGCGTGCTGATGCGCGCAGGCCATACGGAAGCCGGTTGCGACCTGACAGCCATGGCCGGCTTGACGCCTGCGTCCGTGATTTGCGAAATCATGAAGGACGACGGCACCATGGCGCGCCTGCCGGACTTGCTGGTGTTTGCCGAGCAACATGGCCTGAAAATCGGCACGATTGCCGACCTGATCCATTACCGCAGCCAGACCGAGTCCCTGGTCGAACGCGTTGCCGAGCGCACCCTGCATACGGCGCACGGCGAATTCCGTTTGATCGCCTTCCGCGACAAGCCCAGCGCGTCGGCCCATCTGGCCCTCGTGCATGGCGACCTGGCCCCCGGCCTGGAAGCGCTGGTGCGCGTGCACCAGCCCGTTTCCCTGCTGGACGTGCTGGAAAGCGAAGCGACCACCCACTCGTGGACGGTGGCCGCCTCGATGGCCGCCATCAAGCAGGCCGAGCGTGGCGTGATGGTCTTGCTGAACTGCGGCGAGACGTCGAGCGAGCTGTTTGCCCAGTTCGCCGCCCTGGATACGCCGCAAGCCAAGCCGAAAGGCCGCGCGGCCAGCATGGACTTGCGCAGCTATGGCATCGGCGCGCAAATCCTGCGCGACCTGGGCGTGAGCAAGATGCAATTGCTGGCCAGCCCCCGCAAGATGCCGTCGATGGTCGGTTTCGACCTGGAAGTGACCGGTTTTCAGTGCCATCCTGGCCAGACGCCTAACTAAATCTACTGCGCGTCGCGATTTGCGGCCTGCGATGCTCACTGTACCTTCGTACAGTTGCGCTTCTCGACCACAACTCGCTGCCGCTCGCTACGATTTTGTCAGGCGTCAATGTGAGAGTAAACGATGGCGGCATGTGTGTGTCGCCCTGAACCACCAGATTAAAGAGGCTTATGATGACAGTAGGAGCATATGAAACCAATTTTGCCGGCGAAGGTTTGCGCGTCGGTATCGTCCAGGCACGATTCAATGAAATCGTCGGCGGTGGCTTGCTGTCGGCATGCCTGGAAGAGTTGAGCAAGCTGGGCGTGGCCGATGAAGATATCCTGCACGTGACCGTGCCGGGCGCCCTGGAAATCCCACTGATTCTGCAAAAAATGGCGGAAACCGAGCAATTCGACGCCCTGATCGCACTGGGCGCCGTGATTCGCGGTGAAACCTACCACTTCGAGCTGGTATCGAACGAATCGGGCGCGGGCATCACGCGCGTCGGTCTCGATTACGGCATCCCGATCGCCAACGCAGTGTTGACGACCGAAAACGACGAGCAGGCGGAAGTGCGCATGCTGGTCAAGGGAGCCGAAGCGGCACGCGTGGCAGTGGAAATGGCCAATCTGGCGCAAGCGCTGGAAGAGTTGCAAGACACAGACGAGGATTAATCGTGCTTGCGCCGCAGTGTGCTGCCTGGCAGCGCACCGCGGTATTCGTCACTATCTGCAGTACATACGTATTTAAGAACAGGTAACAATCATGACTGAGAAAAATTTGCTCGCCAATCCCAGCAAAAACCGCACGCCGCGTCATCGCGCGCGCGAGTTTGCGCTGCAGGGCTTGTACCAGTGGCTGCTGAACAATGAAGACGCGACCACCGTCGTGAACAATATTCGCGCGGCCCACGGTTTCGACAAGGCCGATGGCGATCATTTCACGGTGCTGCTGTACGGCGCCATCAAGGATTCGCTGGCGCTGCGCGAAAGCATGGCACCATTGATCGACCGCAATATCGCGGAACTGTCGCCGATCGAACACGGCATCCTGCTGATCGGCGCTTTCGAGCTGAAGAACAACATGGAAATCCCGTACCGCGTCGTCATCAACGAAGCGGTCGAGCTGGCCAAGTCGTTTGGCGGTATCGACGGACACAAGTATGTGAACGGCGTGCTCGACAAGCTGGCAGTGAAATTCCGCGAGGAAGAAGTCAACGCCAACAAGCGCAAGTAATATACAGAGTAGTTCCTGCGGCCACGGCCGCAGGCAGTAAAAAAGCCACCGGCACTTGCGTGCGGTGGCTTTTTTACTGGGTGCTGCTTTTTGGATGCCCCTGTGAGGGCTTTTAAAGGGTCACAGGCCGGCGATCTCGTTGTGGGGTAATACTTTGATGGTGATGCCGCTTTCCGCTACCGCTGCCGGTGCCTTGGCTGGCGCTGGCGTGTTCGATGCCATCACCGGTGTCGTGGTCGGCACGCGCTGGCCGGCGGACACTTGTTTCAGGCGGCGGTATTCGGCCAGCACGCGCGAGCCGTAGCCCGAGTCGGTGGCGAAGTTGGCGGCGCCCACGTAGGTTTTCAAGCCCGCTTCGACGGAACCGCCACGCGTGACGTAGTCTTTCAGGATCAGGGAGCCGACGCGGATGTTGGCGACGGGGTTCAGGGCTGCTTGCACGCCGCCCATTTCCTGGAAGCGCTCATGGTGCACTTTCGACATGACTTGCATCAAGCCTTGTGCGCCGACGGGGCTTTCCGCGAACGGGTTCAAGCCCGATTCGATGGCCATCACGGCCAGGATCAGCAGCGGGTCCAGCTTGATTTCACGGGCCGTCAGGTACGCCGTCGAGACGAGCATATTGGTCGCGTCGTTGGCCACGCGGTAGCGCTTGGAGAGCCAGTTGGTAACCCATTGCTGCTGCTTTTGCGTGCCCAGCAAGGCTTTTTCTTCCTTGCTCAGCGGCGCGTCGCTGGAGGCGGCCGTTTGCACGGAAGCGGGCGCTTCCATCAGTGCCGACAGGGCCGGCGCTTCAACGGCTTGCGCTTCTGCCATCGGCAGCGGGAACAGGCTGTGCGTCAGTTGCTTGCCCAGGTCAGGGCGGAACATCAGCAGGGCGATCAGTGCCAGGGCGGAAATGCCGAAGACTGTCAGTGTGTGTTGCGCAGTGGTTAAAACGCCACGGGCCGAAATGGCTTGTGCGCGGGCGCGCAAACGCGCCAACGCTGGCTGGCCAGCCACGGTTGAAGCAGGTAATGCTGCTTCAGTGCTACGATGAGTCATAGAGTTCCCCGAAATGTCGCGTCAACAGGCAGTCCCTCCGCGGTGTCGCGGTGTTGTGGGTACTGCCAATGCCGTGCATCAGAAATATCATCGTTTCCGCCGCGTATGGATGCGTGCGAGAAACGCCGTCATTGCTTGCTTGAGCTGATCGGTCCCATGCTGGTATTGGATCAGTCGCAATACAACTTTTACCGGGGGTAAGGCAGACGCCTTTTGAAAACACTCCTTAAAATGTCATGTGGAGCCCCGACTCCGTGAATGAAAGAGAAACGCTAAAATCAAGCTCTGGGCCGGCGTGCTCTTTCAAGTTGGGCGAATTGTAGAAGCCGTTTTATATCAAGTCAATACTAACGAATCGTTTCTTTATTACTTTTATGTCTTACTTTTTGACTTGCATTGTGCCAAAAGCCAATAAAATCAATTACTTGGCATAGATCCTTCAGCAACGGCGTCCGACGTCAAAAAAAATTAAAAACACATGAAATATTCAGATTTACGAGATTTTATTTCTCAACTGCAACAAATGGGTGAACTTAAGCCCATTTCGACCCCCATTTCACCGATTTTGGAGATGACGGAAGTGTGCGACCGCACCTTGCGCGCGGGCGGACCGGCCTTGCTGTTCAATAATCCGACGGGACACACCATGCCGGTGCTGGGCAACCTGTTCGGCACCACGCGCCGCGTGGCCTTGGGCATGGGCGCGGAAGACGTCAGCGAGTTGCGCAAGATCGGCCATGTGCTGGCGCGCTTGAAGGAACCGGAACCGCCGAAGGATTTCAAGGATCTGCTGGGCCTGGGCTCGCTGGTGAAATCCGTGTGGGACATGTCGCCGAAGGAGTTGCGCGGCGCGAAGTGCCAGGAAATCGTTTGGGAAGGCAACGACGTCGACCTCGCGCGCCTGCCGATCCAGCATTGCTGGCCCGGCGACGTCGCCCCCCTGATCACTTGGGGCCTGGTGATCACCAAAGGGCCGAACAAGAAGCGGCAAAACCTCGGCATCTACCGCCAGCAAGTGCTGGGACGCAATAAGGTCATCATGCGCTGGCTGGCGCACCGGGGCGGGGCGCTGGACTTCCGCGAGCACGCGATTCAAAGCAAGGGCAAGCCGTATCCGATCGCCGTCGCGCTCGGTGCCGATCCCGCTACTATATTAGGGGCCGTCACGCCGGTGCCGGACAGCCTGTCCGAATACCAGTTCGCCGGCTTGCTGCGTGGCAGCCGCACGGAGCTGGTGAAAGCCATCGGCAGCGAGCTGCGCGTGCCGGCATCGGCCGAAATCGTGCTCGAAGGCCATATCTATCCGGACGAAAACCATCCGAGCGGCTACGAGCATGCGCTGGAAGGGCCGTATGGCGACCACACGGGCTACTATAATGAGCAGGACAGTTTCCCCGTGTTTACCATCGACCGCATCACCATGCGCCGCGATCCGATCTACCACTCCACGTACACGGGCAAACCGCCGGACGAGCCGGCCGTGCTGGGGCTGGCGCTGAATGAAGTGTTCGTGCCGCTGCTGCAAAAGCAGTTCAGTGAAATCACCGATTTCTATCTGCCGCCCGAAGGCTGCAGCTACCGCATGGCCGTGGTGCAGATCAAGAAACAGTACGCGGGCCACGCCAAGCGCGTGATGTTCGGCGTGTGGAGCTTCTTGCGCCAGTTCATGTATACCAAGTTCATTGTCGTCGTCGACGAAGACGTGAATATCCGCGACTGGAAAGAAGTCATCTGGGCCATCACCACGCGTGTCGATCCGATCCGCGACACGACCCTGGTCGACAACACGCCCATCGACTACCTGGACTTCGCCTCGCCGGTCAGCGGTCTGGGCAGCAAGATGGGTATCGATGCGACCAATAAATGGCCGGGCGAAACGACGCGCGAGTGGGGCACGACGATTGCCATGACGCCGGAAGTGAAGGCCAAGGTGGATGGGATTTGGCAGGAGCTGGGTTTATAGATAGTGACGTAGGTCGGCTTAGCGCGCAGCGCGTAAGCCGACGTTGCGGTGCTTGCATGTTCGGCAGCGCTTGGATATCCAGGGCCTGCATACTTGGCAGTGTCGGCTTACGGCCTGCGGCCTAAGCCGACCTACGCCCACCTACGCAGCATTGACACGGCAATTTCCCAATCTTGCGCAGGTCGGTTATAATTGTCCCTGGCGGGCCCCTGCGCATCGTGGCATGGCTAACCTGGTCAGGTCGGGAACGAAGCAGCCACGGCTATTAACCATGAGTGCCGCAGATCAGGCTCGCCTCCTTCGGGAATGTTTTATCAGGATCAACAATCAAGCTGCCATGGGCAGCTTTTTTGCTTTTACGGCCCCGTTTTCTTGTCGATCCGCAGCATTGCCGGGCTTGCCGTGTTTTCACTGTTTCTAGCTGGCCATGTTATACAATTGCTGCTTTGCCGCGTTTGCCAGATTTGTCCTGGCCCGGCCATGAGGCTTGCGCCCGCCGCGCAGGATCACCCGCAAAATCGCATGGTAAAATCTCAGCATGTCCTATCAAGTCCTCGCCCGTAAATACCGCCCCAAGAATTTCGAGACGCTCGTCGGCCAGGAGCACGTCGTGCGCGCGCTCACGCATGCCTTGCACAGCGGCCGATTGCATCACGCCTATCTGTTCACGGGCACGCGCGGCGTCGGCAAGACGACCCTGTCGCGCATCCTGGCCAAGTCGCTCAATTGCATCGGCCCCGATGGCACGGGCGGCATCACGGCCCAGCCTTGCGGCCAGTGCGAAGCGTGCACGGCGATCGACGCGGGGCGCTTTGTCGACTATATAGAGATGGATGCGGCGTCGAACCGCGGCGTCGATGAAATGGCGCAGCTGCTCGAGCAAGCCGTGTATGCGCCAAGCAATGCGCGCTTCAAGGTCTATATGATCGATGAGGTGCACATGCTGACGAACCACGCGTTCAACTCCATGCTCAAAACCCTGGAAGAACCGCCCGAGCATGTCAAGTTCATCCTGGCCACGACGGACCCGCAAAAGATTCCAGTGACCGTGCTGTCGCGCTGCCTGCAGTTCAACCTCAAGCAGATGCCGCCCGGCCACATCATCAGCCACCTGGACAATATCCTGGGGCAAGAGGGCATCAGCTTCGAACAGCCGGCCTTGCGCCTGCTGGCCCAGGGCGCCCACGGTTCCATGCGCGATGCGCTGTCCCTGACGGACCAGGCCATTGCCTATGCGGCCGGCGCAGTGACCCTGGACGCCGTGCAAGGTATGCTGGGTGCGCTCGACCAATCGTACCTGGTGCGCCTGCTCGACGCGCTGGCGCAGCAGGATGGCGCCGACCTACTGGCCGTGGCCGATGAGATGGCGTCGCGCAGCCTGTCGTACAACGGCGCCTTGCAAGACCTGGGTACCTTGCTGCACCGCATTGCGCTGGCGCAAACCGTGCCTGCCGCCTTGCCGCAGGATCTGCCTGAGTACGCGGACATCGTCCGTCTGGCTACCGCGTTTGACGCGGAAGAAGTCCAGCTGTTTTACCAGATTGCCGTGCATGGCCGCAATGAACTGGGCCTGGCGCCCGACGAATACGCGGGCTTTACCATGACCTTGCTGCGCATGCTGGCCTTTCGGCCCGGCATAGGCGGCGCCGAAGGTGTGCCTGCTGCCGCGCCAGCTTCTGTATCGGGCAACCGTCCCGCTGCCGTGGCCGCCGCGCGCGCCGCGGCTGGCGCATCCGCACCGGCCGCCCGCGCCGCCACGAACAGCGTCGCCAGCCATGCAGCCGTGACGCCACCTGCCGTGGTGGCAGCCGCTGCCGGTGCGGATGCGCCCGCCGCGGCGCGCGCGGCTCCAG
>NZ_LRIB01000002.1:0-5595 GCF_001758715.1 Janthinobacterium sp. HH104
AGCTGCAGCCGGCCCAACGCCGCGCCATCAATCACAAGGTGGCCATCGACCTGCGCCGCAGCCAGGTGCAGCGCATCAAGGCGCAGCAGGGGCCGGACGGCGCGGCGTACCACGCGCGCAAGCGGCGCAAGGAATTCAAGGGGAAGAATGGACGCATCAAGCGGCAAAAGGCGGCGATGTTCGCCAAAATTCGCACCGCCAAGCACCTGAAAATGAAGACGACCGGCGACCAAATCGAAGTCGGCTTCTTTGGCTGGGTGGCGCGCGTGGCGCGGGTGCATCAGTTTGGCCAGCAAGACCGTTTGTCGAAAAAAGGGCCACTGTACAAGTACCGGGAGCGGCCACTGTTAGGAATGAGTGAGGCGAATCGGACGTTGATATGCGAATCGCTATTGCGTCACATAGAAAAAAACTAAGATGCATCGTAAGCGTCGGCCCTGCACCGTCTGGTCGTGGCAAGTAGCGTCTGCCAAAGTAGTTCCCATTACTTTTTGGCGGGAACTACTGTGGACACTGAAATGGAGTCGGTTATTCCTGTTGCACCGCTCCACCCATCTGGGTTCATGCATATGTCCTTCTAAATCGCTAAGCCCGGCAGCGACTCTATCGGCGGCGTCCATCCCGCCAGCGCCGGTTTCCTCCGCGATTTGTAGGCGTTCGTCGCATGGGAGAAAATACGGGCGTCCGTGCCGCTAGAATGGGGGCGAGTTAAACACAAGGAATTTAATGAGTTCTCCCCCATTTTTGCCATTCAACGCGCCTCCCGTATCGGAAGTCAAGCACGACCGCCACCTTGTGCGCCGCTACTTGCTGCAGTCTGCGCTGCGCTTAAACGCCGGTTCACTCTTGTTCCTGTCGCTGGCAATCGCGCTGCTTCCGCTCTGGCTGAACCACACCCCGGCCGCGCCGGGCGAAATGGAGACCCGCAAGCTGACTCCGTACATTGTCAGCGGCGTTGTGGCGGCGGTGATGGTCTGGCTCGCGCTGATGTCTAATGGGATCGCACGCAGCTTTCTAGCGCGGCTGAGCGAAGAGGGCAAGGCGCTGAGTGTCGAGGCGATGGCTTCCATGGTTACGCGTCGTATCCATGCGCCGTTCAATCCCTACACCACCTTTGACCTGTGCACCGAGTCCCTATCGGGGCTGGCGCTCGGCATGGCACTTGGCTACTCCGGTCCGCCTGCGTTTTTTCACGACCCTTTCAAGGGCCGGATCGTGCTGGGTCGCTGGCGCCCGTTGGTGCTGGGGCGCCATGTCGACGTGAGAATATCGTCCGATTTGGGCCCCAGCTGCGACATTGAGTTGCGCTGCCGACCTGGCCTGGCTTGGTTCGCGATCCAGCAGGGTGAGTCGCTAAAGACTGCCGAGATGGTGTCTACCCAACTGCAACAGCACCTCGCGCGCCATGCAAGCGCACTAAATGCGGCTCGGCGTGAGCGCGAGCTGGAACGCACCTCTCTGCAGGCACGTCTTTCAGCCTTGCAGGCCCAGGTAGAGCCGCACTTCCTGTTCAATACCCTGGCAAATCTAAAGTATCTGATCCGCACCGACCAGCGGGCCGCGCAAGAGATGCTCGACCATCTGGTCGGCTACCTGCAAAACGCGATGCCCGATATGCGCTCGGTGTCCTCGACCTTGGGACGAGAAATGGATCTTGTTAGCGACTACCTGGCGGTGATGCGCATCCGCATGGGCACGCGCCTACGCTACGCTGTCGAAGTGGCCGAAGAATTGCGCAGCCTGCCGTTCCCGCCGGCGATGCTGATCTCGCTTGTGGAGAACGCCGTCAAACACGGCTTGGAGCGGGCCAGCCGACCGGGCCTGATTACCATCAGCGTAAGGCACGAAAGCGACAGCACGGACGGGCTGCTGAGCGTGTCTGTTGTCGACGACGGGGTCGGCTTGACCGAACAATCCGGGCAAGGAACGGGATTGGCGAATATTACAGAGCGCTTGCTGCTGCTATATGGACGGAAGGCTAGCCTTTTTGTGGAGCCGGGCGACGGACAAGGCGTATGTGCAGTGTTGACGGTGCCTATTGTCGGGAGCCACGCCTGATGCCAAGCGCTCTGATCGTCGAAGACGAGCCTTTGCTAAGGGCGGAGCTGGTGGACCAGTTGTACGCCTTGTGGCCCGAACTGCAAATCGCCGGCCAGGTCGAAAACGGCATCGACGCGGTGGCAAGCATCGACGTACTGAAACCGGACATCGTATTCCTGGACATACAGATGCCCGGCCTGAACGGCATGGAGGTGGCGCGCCATATTCCCGAGTCGTGCCAGGTAGTGTTCGTTACAGCGTATGCGGACTATGCCTTGGCCGCTTTCGATACCGGCGCGTCCGACTATCTGGTCAAGCCGGTGACGACCTCACGCCTGCTGCAGACGATCCGTCGTTTGAAGTCGCGCACGGCCGCAAGCCCGCCGCCGGCCGTGTGGGAACAGCTTTTTGAACAGGAGAGCGCACCGGTGTACCTCAAGTGGATCAAGGCCTCAAGCGGCAATTCGGTGCGGCTGGTGATGGTGAGCGAAGTGCTGTACTTCCAGTCGAACGAAAAGTACACGCGGGTGGTGACGAACAACGGCGATTCGCTGATTCGGTTGCCTCTCAAGTCCCTGCTCGATCAACTGGACCCGCAGTTGTTCACGCAAATCCACCGCAGTGCCGTCGTCAATCTGCAGGCCATTGACCGGATTGAACGCATTGAATCCGGGGTGCGCAGCGGCCCTGGGCTGGAGGTCATCCTGAAAGGCCGGACCGAGCGCCTGACCGTTAGTGAGGGATTTACCAAGCAGTTCCGCCAGATGTAGCAGGGATGTTAAAGACTCCCTGCCGATTGGCCGCCTTCGTGACGACGGCGGATTTGTTGGTTCAGTTCGAAGTGAATCATTTAATCATATTAAAAAAAGGAAAATAATGATAAATAAATGGATAGTCTCCCTGGCTTTGTTATTGCTGACCGTGACAGGGGCAATCGCAGCGCCCCCCCCGGTGGCGCCGACAGTGGAGGTCAGTCGGGCAGTCCGGTTGGAGGTCATCGATACGCTGATTGCCAAGCTCAATGCCCACTACGTTTTTCCAGACAAAGCCAAACAAGTCGAGGTTGTCTTGCGCCAGCATCAGCGCGAGGGCAAATATGATAGGGTCACGGACGGTCAACAACTCGCCAAACAGCTATTCGATGACATTGATGGCGTTATCCACGACAAGCATATGTTCATCGATGTCAGTGCCCACCCGGTGCCGCCCGATGATGCAATGCCGCCGCCGCCACAGACGCGGGCGGAATGGGAAAAACAAGTGCCGCCTGCCGTGCTTGAAAGGGTTCTTGCATCAAACCTTGGCGTGGAAAAGGTCGATCATCTTAGTCCCAATATCGGCTACCTGGAGATTTCCTCATTCGGGCCGGTTTTCCTCGTATCCGACAAGTTTGCCGCAGCGATGAATAAACTCGCTAACACCGATGGCCTCATCATCGATCTGCGCAACAACGGCGGTGGCGGGGAAGACTCAGTGGCGCTACTGATCAGTTATCTTGTTGACGGGCGCACCCGCCTCAACGACATCTGGGAACGTGCGACCGGTATCACCACGCAGTATTGGACGCAGGATAAGCTCGACGGCAAACGCTATGGGGGCAAGAAGCCGATCCTCATCTTGACAGGCCCCGATACGAAGTCCGCCGCCGAATCATTTGCGTACCAAATGCAGGCGCTGAAACGCGCCAAGGTGATCGGGGAACGCACTTGGGGCGGCGCCAACGCTTCGCGCCCATATCGTCTCAGCGAGCATTTTGCTATCTTTATCCCAAGCAAGCGCCCGATCAGCTCAATTACCCATACAAACTGGGAGGGCACGGGCGTCACTCCGGATGTAGCTGCAAAGGTGAACGATGCCCTCGCGGCGGCTAAAGTTTTGATGCAGCGACAATTTCATGGGGGCGCACTATAACAATGCGTTCTGACTCTGCAATCAACCGAAGTCGCTAAGCCCCTTATCAACCCGGTCCCGCGTGCATCCGCACGCGGACTTCGGCAACATGCATTGCATGAACGCCGACCTGTCCGACCTCCTCCGCTTGCTGCAAAACCTGATCCGCCTGGGCACCATTGCCGAGGTCAAAGGGGCCAAGGCGCGCGTGCGGCTCGGTCCAACACTCACCACCGAATGGCTGAACTGGGCCACACGGCGCGCCGGCAGCACGCGCACCTGGTCGGCGCCGACGGTCGGCGAACAAGTAATCGTCTTTTCCCCAGGCGGCGACCTGACGCGCGGCATCATCATGCCGGCGCTGTACTCGCAGGCATTTGACGCGCCCGAAACCAGCGACACTATCCACGCCACGCATTACCCGGACGGCGCCGTGGTGCAGTACGACCACGCGGCCCACACCCTGACGGCAGTGCTCCCCGGCGGCACCGCTACCATCACCGCCGACAAGGTCACATCGAACGCGCCCAGCACCATCTGCACGGGCGACCTGACCGTCATGAAAAACTTGATCGTCAAGCAGTCCACTACCGTGGAGGGCGCCACCGCCCTGAACGGTGGCGTGAACGCCAAGGCCGGCGCCGCTGGCGGCGTGGCCATGGCCGTGCAAGGGACGATCAAGGCCAGCGAGGACGTGCTAGCCGGCGCCATCAGCCTGGCCAAGCATGCACACAGCGGCGTCAAGGCCGGCGGCGACAAGTCGGGCGGGCCGCAACAATGATGGGCATGCACGCCGCCACCGGGCGCAGCCTGACGGGCCTGGACCACCTGCGCCAGTCCGTGACCGACATTCTCACCACGCCGATGGGTTCGCGCATCCGGCGCCGCCGCTATGGTTCCGAAGTACCCGAGCTGATCGACCAGCCCCTGAACAGCGCCACGCAGTTGCGTATCTATGCCGCCACCGCCTTTGCGCTGCGCCGCTGGGAGCCGCGTTTGCAACTTGCCAGCGTACAGCTCACGCGCGACACGGACGGCGCCATCGCGCTGCTGCTCGATGGCACGGCGAATGGCCAGGGCATCACCCTGTCCGTACCCGTCAAGCAAGGCGGCGTCGTATGAGCACGCCCATCGACCTGACCCAATTGCCGGCACCCAGCGTGGTCGAAGTGCTGGACTTCGAAGCCATCCTGGCCGGCCGAAAGACGCACTTGGTGAGCCTGTTGCCGGAAGCCGAGCGCGCGGCCGTCACGGCTCTCCTGGAGCTGGAATCGGAACCAGCCACCAAGCTGCTGGAAGAAAACGCGTATCAAGAAACCATCCTGCGCAACCGCGTCAACGACGCGGGCAAGGCCGTCATGCTGGCGTTTGCCCTCGATGGCGACCTGGACCAATTAGGCGCCAACGTCAACGTGGCGCGCCTGACCATCAGGTCGGCCAATCCCGACGCCCTGCCTCCCGTAGCGGCCGTCATGGAAGACAACGACGCCTACCGCCTGCGCATCCAGGAAGCGCCGGACGGCCTGTCCGTGGCCGGCCCGAAGGCGTCCTACGAATTCCACGCCCGCAGCAGCGACGGCCGCGTCAAGGACGCAAGCGCCACCAGTCCGGCGCCGGCCAGCGTCACCGTCACCGTGCTGGCCAACAACGACACAGGCATCGCCG
>NZ_LRIB01000003.1:0-5306 GCF_001758715.1 Janthinobacterium sp. HH104
TCGCAGTAAGAGAAAAACCCGTCAAGCAATTGGCGGGTTTTTTTTCGTCTGGGGGGTTTGTTTGACGCTGGTGGTGGTTGTCGGATTACGCGCGTTGCGCTAATCCGACCTACGTGGCTACGTTTATTGGATGGCGGGTAGGTCGGATTAGCGTAGCGTAATCCGACAACTCAGCAGCCAAGTGACAAACAAAAAAAGGCAGCGCTACGCGCTGCCTTTGTCATTTATCACCACATGTTGTGTACGGCGGGCATCGTCATGTTCTCTTCATATTGACACTGTACGATGACTTCCATTCTCATCAAGTAGTGTGTGCACCCATGTTGGCCAAGCTTAAACTCGTCAAAACTCCCAAAGGCATCGATAGCGTCCTGATGCTGTCGGCCATGCTGATACTCTGGATCGGCAATTACAGCAATCTCGACCTCATGATCGCCGACAGTATGTTCGACGGTGCGCGCGGGCAATTTGTCGGTGCTGACAGCGCGTGGGCGAGCAGTTTCCAGCTCTGCATGATCTTGCTTGGCGCCGCCTTGATCTGTTTGGCCGTCTGGGACATCTTGCATCCGCTGGCCTGGCTGGCATCACGCCGCAGCGCCTTGCGCGTAGTGGCATTGTCGGCTATCTTCGTGCCATTAAGCATCTATTTGCTCTCTTCCTTCAGCGACGTGCCCTGTCCCACGGATTTGTTGCGTTACGGCGGACTGGAACCATACACGCGCCTGCTGGAAACGTTGCCGGCCAGCGCATCTGCCATGGCATGCCTGCCCGCTACCCAGGCGAACGCTGCCTGGTGGATGCTCGCCTTGCCATTGTTCTGCCTGCCCGGCCGGCCACGCACGGCGCTGCTGTTCGCCTGCATCATGCTGCTGTGCAGTTTGGCGGCAAGCTGGCAGCAACAGTTGCAAGGTACACAATTCTTTACGCACACCTTGTGGTCTGCCTGGATCGCTTCTTTCCTGATCTATCTGCTGCATCATTTGTTCCGGGCCGAGGACGCGTTGGCCTGAAACACGAAAGTACGTCACAATCTGCCTGTCGAGTTGTCGTTTCATACAAAAACAGGAGCACCATGAACGAGCAGATTGCGAGAGAAGTGGTATTGGTCCGTGCTATCGAGACGGCCGACCAGAAAAAAGAAGTCCTCAGCGAGGACGACCGCATGTATGCCAGCCGCAGCGCGCGTGAGCTTGCGCAGTGGCAAGCTTCGGGCAAGCAGGCCGAAGTGACCGGTGACGATTTCCTGCAGCAGCGTTCCGAGCTGATCATCAAGCGCATCACCGAGCGCACCCCCGCTTTCGCTGCCTTCGCGAAGCGTCGCAACGGCATGAAGACCCTGGCGCTGGTCTTGCCATTGCTGGCCTTGCTGCTGGGCGCCGGGCTCGACCGCATCACGGATCCCCATCGCGTCGACTTGCTGTCTGCGCCCTTGTTGCTGATCATCGCCTGGAATGTGCTGGTCTACCTGGGCTTGCTGATCTGGCTATGCATTCCCTCGCACTCGCTCGGCTGGCCGAAGGCGGGACTGGTGCGTCACCTGAGCGTGGGCCGCCTGGCCCTGCCGCGCAAATTGCCGCACGCCTTGTCTTCAGGTTTGCTCAGTTTCATGGGGGAATGGGCACACTTGAGCGCCAAGCTGACGGCCGCGCGCCTGAGCCGTACCATCCACCTGAGCGCCGCCATGTTTGCCATCGGCGCCGTTGCCTCACTGTATGCCCGCGGCTTTCTGTCGCAATATGCGGCCGGCTGGGAAAGCACCTTTTTAAATCCCGGCCAAGTGCACAGCCTGCTTTCGACCTTGTTTGCACCGGCTATTGCCCTGTTTCATTTGCAAGGTTTTTCGCTGGCGGAAATCGAAGCACTGCGCTTCCCGCAAACGACGACCATCGAAGGTGGCGCGCGCTGGGTGCATTTGTATGCGGCAACCATCTTCCTGCTGGTCGTCGTTCCCCGCCTGATACTGGCCCTGGTCAACAATTGGCGCGCCGCGCGCCTGGCCAAGAACTTTCCGCTGGATCTCGATCAGCCGTATTTCCGCAAGCTTAATGAAAGCATTGGCGTGGCCACGGGTGGCATGCTGCGCGTCTTGCCGTACAGCTTTACTGTCGATGAAGCACGCCACATGGGATTGGGCCAGCTGTCCATCATGCTGTTCGGCGAGCAGGGGCGCATGATGCTGCGTCCATCGATGTCGTACGGCGAAGAGCCGCAGGACGTCTTGCGCGGCACGGACTTGAACGATCCGCAAGTCAATATCACGGCCGTACTGTTCAATCTGACGGCGACGCCTGAAAAGGAAAATCACGGCGCCTTCCTCGATTATCTGGTGCAATCGTCGGCACGCGGCATCGCCGTCCTGATCGACGAGTCCAGCTACCTGGAGCGCGCCGGCGAGCAGGCGGATAACGGCGCGCGCCTGGCGGAACGAGTCGCCCTGTGGCAGCAGTTTTGCCAGTTCCATAAAACCACGGCCACCGTGGTCAATTTGCTCAACCCTGCCTTGCACCCGCTCGATGCAGGTGTCGGCTTGAAAGTATCGGCAGCAGCATGAGTGTGAATGTGAATAAAGATGTGCAGGATGATGCGGTGCAGATTCAATTCGCGCTGATTTCGCACACGAATAATGGCAAGACGACCCTGGCGCGCACCTTGGTGGGCGTGGACATCGGCGAAGTGCGCGACGCCGCCCACGTGACCGTGTTTGCGGAATCGCATACCTTGCTGGCTACGCCACAGGGCGATGCCTTGCAATTGTGGGATACGCCCGGCTTTGGCGACTCCGTGCGCCTGCTCAAGCGCCTGGGACAGTCGGGTAATCCCATCGGCTGGTTTCTGCGCGAAGTGCTGGACCGTTACCGCGACCGCCCGTTCTGGCTCAGCCAGCAAGCGCTGCGCACGGCCAAGGACTCCGCCGACGTGGTGCTATACCTGGTGAATTCCTCGGAGCATCCCAAGGATGCGGGTTACCTGCCGGCGGAAATGAAAATCCTCGCCTGGCTCGATAAGCCGGTGGTGGTCTTGCTCAACCAGATGGGTCCGCCGCGTCCAGGCAATGAGGAACATAGCGAACAGGCGCGCTGGCGCGAACATTTGCAGCAGTATCCGATTGTGCGCGACGTTCTGGCGCTCGATGCCTTTGCTCGCTGCTGGGTACATGAGCGCGTGTTTTATGAAGCCGTGGGTAAATTGTTGCCGCAGTCGCAGCAAGCGGGCTATGCGCGTTTGTTTGCTGCCTGGCAAGAACAGAATACGGCGCGTTTCCGACAGGCCATGCACTTGCTGGCCACGCAGCTGGCAGTGGCCGGGCAGGACCGCGAAGCCATCGAGCCTGTCTCCAAGGGCTTGCTGAAATCGGCCTTGCAGGTCGTGGGCATAGGTAAGAACGCGGAGCAGCAACGCCAGGAAAAAGCCATGGCCAGCCTGGTGGCGCGGCTCAATACGCACAGCGGTATCACCACGCGCGAGCTTTTGATACTGCACAAACTCGACCCGACCGATGCGCATAAGATCAATAGCCGCATACGGGAAAACTTTGCCGTGCGCGCGCCGATCGACAAGGCGCAAGCGGGTTTGCTGGGGGCCATGATTTCCGGTGCCGCGACGGGCCTGTCAGCCGACCTGATTTCCGGCGGCCTGACCCTGGGTACGGGCGCCCTGCTCGGCGGTGTGGTTGGTGCGTTGACGTTTGCGGGCGCAGCCTGGGGCTTTAATTCCGGCACGGACCGTAATGAGCCCACCATGCAATTCACGGATGCCTTCCTGCGTACCTTGGTGGTGGCGGGCGTGCTGCGTTACCTGGCGGTGGCGCACTTTGGCCGTGGCCGCGGCAACTTTGTTGAAAGCGAGGCGCCGGCCTTCTGGCAGGATGAAGTCGAGCAGGCGGTGGCGCGCCACGAGGGCGCATTGGTCGAGCTATGGAAAGAGGTGCGCCGCGAGAAGTCCAATGAACTGGCGGCCGAACGTGTGCAGCCCATCATCACGGCGATCACTGCCGATGTGCTGGCGCGCCTGTACCCGGACGTGGCGCAGCCGATGTAAATACAAGCTTCCATCGCCTATTTCCAACAGGGTATCCCATGAGCACACATAAAATCGCCGTCATCGCCGGTGACGGCATTGGCAATGAAGTCATGCCGGAGGGCTTGCGTGTGATGGAGGCGGCTGCCCGCCGTTTCAATATCGACCTGCAGTTTACGACGATGGCATGGGCCAACTGCGACTATTACCTGGAACACGGGCAAATGATGCCCTCGGACTGGTTTGCGCAGCTCAAGGATTTCGACGCCATCTATTTTGGCGCCGTGGGCTGGCCGGACAAGGTGCCTGACCATATCTCGCTGTGGGGCTCCTTATTAAAATTCCGGCGTGAATTCGATGAATACGTCAACTTGCGTCCCGTGCGGCTGATGCCGGGCGTACCGTGCCCGCTGGCGAATAAAAAGCCGGGCGATATCGATTTTTATGTGGTGCGTGAAAACACGGAAGGGGAATATTCATCCGTAGGCGGGCGCATGTTCGAGGGGACGGAGCGCGAAACGGTGCTGCAGGAATCCGTGTTTACCCGCAAGGGCGTTGACCGGATATTGAAATACGCATTCGAGCTTGCGCAAAGCCGGCCCAAGAAACACCTGACATCGGCCACCAAGTCGAATGGCATTGCCATCAGCATGCCGTATTGGGATGAGCGGGTGGAAACCATGGCCCCGAGCTTTCCCGATGTCCACTGGGATAAATACCATATCGACATCCTGGCTGCCCGCTTTGTATTGAGCCCCGAACGTTTCGACGTGGTGGTCGCTTCAAATCTGTTTGGCGACATCTTGTCTGACCTGGGCCCCGCCTGCACGGGGACGATTGCCATCGCTCCATCGGCCAATATCAATCCGGAGCGGACTTTTCCTTCCGTCTTCGAGCCGGTGCACGGTTCCGCACCCGATATCTACGGCCAGAATATCGCCAACCCGATCGGCATGATCTGGTCGGGCGCCATGATGCTGGACTTCCTCGGCAATGGCGATGCCAATTACACGGCGGCGCATGACGCGATTGTGCGCGCCATCGAGCAGGTGCTTGAGCATGGTTCGCGGACGCCGGACATGGGCGGCAGCGCCAGTACAAGCGATGTGGGCATGGCGGTTGCCGAATTGCTCAAATAAAGCTTGCCGGCCGTGGGTGGCTTTGCTATAGTTCGCCTCCCCAATGAGACGCAGTCACTGCGGCAGTTGAGGATCACCGGAAACGGCGATGTAGTAAAAAGAAGGAGTTGACGGATTTAGCGAAATGCTTCATACTCTTCCTTCTTCGCA
>NZ_LRIB01000004.1:0-14090 GCF_001758715.1 Janthinobacterium sp. HH104
AGGCCGATGCCACGGCGCGCCAGGGCAGAGCGGCACAGCGATGTCATCTTGCCCAAGTAGGCATTTGCCTCGCGCGGTGTGGAGCCGTCGAATTTGTCGTTTGGCTTGCCGCTGTGCTGCATGGCGTGAAAGCGCGATGGGCACGTCCAAGTGATGAAAATGCCCTGGTCGCCGCACTCGCGGGCGATCTGCTCAAAACCGTTGATGCGCAACATCAGTTCGCCGCGCCGGATGGCCTTGTTGGCGGTCGTTTTCTCGGCCAGCTCGGCGATGCTGAATTGCTGGCCGTTCTCGTTCTGCACTAGGGTGGCGGCCAGCGCTGCCGCGTTGCGGCGGTTTTGCGCCAGGCGCGACAGCACGGCGTCATTGCTGGCGTAGGGTTCGCCGCTGTATTTCACATAGCCCAGGCGGATATTGCCCGCTTCAAAGGCGCGCTTGACGCGCTTGCGCAGTTGACGGCGCCACCAGCGGGCGTCCACCAGGCGGGCAATGGTGTCGGCCAGCGCGTCGAACTCGGGCAGCTCGATGCCATACGAGGCGCATTCGTCTTCCATGATCTGCAGGGCGTGCGTGTCGGACACGGCCATCCACAGCATCTTGGTGACGCCGGCCGCTGCGCGTTCGGCGGTGGCCACGATGTCGGCGTCGCTTTGCGACAGATCGACGCCGGCCGGCACGTACTGCTCGGCGAACTCGCGCACAAAGCTGGTCGCGACGGACTCATAGACTTTGTACCAGGACGACCAGGCCATCTTGGCCATGGCCGCGTTGATGACGCGGTTGCGCCACTTGAACGGAATGCGGGCCAGCTCGGGCGCGAACTGGGCGGATCGCAAAAAAGCTTCGTGACGCTGCGGGGCTGGCAGCAGGATTTGTTTAGATTGCATTCAACAGTCTTTCGTACACACGGATAGCGGCGGAGGTGGCGGCGCGCAGTTCGATGCGCTCTTCCTCGGTAAATGAATGGATGGGTGATTCCCAGCGGTCGGCATCCATGCCTGCGGCGATCAGCACGGAGCGGCGCGCGCCACGCGGAGACAATCCCCACGCCTGGGCCATGAAGGGCGCCAGGTTGCGCGGCTTGATGCTGCGTAGCTGGGCCTTGGCTTCGGCGATGGCGGCCAGCGCATGCCCGGCGCCTGGTGGCGTCGGCATGGCCTTGTCGCGCGCGGCCAGAATCTCGGCGGCAGGCTGGAAGGACAGGTGATTGTCGATAAGGGACGCCGGCATGGTTCAGTCCTTGATGGCGCCGATGGCCCGCAGCACGCCGGGGGCAATGACAATCAGGAGCGTCAGCAGCCAGATGCGGCAGGTTTTGGCTAGGCGCAGCATCAGCGTGCCCCTGGCTTGAGAAATTGCTCTGCCCAGTACGGGAGCGTGTGCGATGCGCCGCAGCAGTGCCGGGAACCCGCTTCATTGGCGAAAATGTAGTTCAACTCGATGGGCAGCTTGCCGACCAGGGCGCGTTGTTTGGCTGGCGCGAAAAAGCCGTCACGCTCCAGTGCCTGCGCATCGCTGACGATGAAGGTCAGATTGGCCGCGCCGTAGGCGTGATAGGTCTTGGCAATCTCATGGATGTGGGCGGTCAGCGCCGCGATGCCGATGCCCGCGCTGGCTTGCAGCAGAAAACACGTCGGTGCCACGGGGACAATGCAATTTTGCAAGGTCGGGCGGATCGTGTTTGATGCCATGGATATGCAGGCATGAGGGGTGGCGTGCAGCGTGGTTTCCATCGGTTTTCCTTATTTCAGGTTGAACGAATCCCGCACGCTCAAAAAGGAGCGCAGCAGGGCACAGCAAAAGAGGGGAGATACGGCGGCCGGGTTACGGCGGCGCGAGGATCGGGATAGTCATCAGCAGCCCGCAGTCAGGTCCAGGGCTAGCTGGCTGGTGGCCGCCGTGCGCGCATGCTGGGACATCGGGATGCGGATATCCGGCTTGGGCATGGCTGACAGCGAAAGGGTGCGCAGTACTTCCAGGCCTGCCACGAAGGAGTGCCCGCATTCGGGGTTCTGGCACATGTAGGTGATTTCCTTGAACATGGCGGACATCGTGCGGCTCTTGACGGCGCGGACGGTGTATTCGCAATGCGGGCAGGGCAGGCCGATGACTCTCATTTCAGCTTTCTTTCCACTTGGTACAGGGCGCGACCGCGACCCGTCATGTTTTTCGACTGTATGCGTAAGCGCGATTTGACGAGCCATTCGGCCGCCTGATCGATACTTGCCAGCCCCTGGCGTTGGCGCACGAGTTCCAGCACCGCGCGCTCTTCGTCATTGAGGTTAATTTGATGGTCTGGCATTTTCTGTAACTTTAGAGTTGCTCAAAAGTGACTCGGTTTAAACGCTGCGACGCTGTACGCTGTCGATGGTGGCGTCATCCAAGGCGATCACGGCCAAGGCTTCACGCATCACGATCTGGCGCACCAGCACTGCAAGCTCTTCGCCCTGGTAGTTGGCGATCGAGGAAACGAGCTGGTGCTCATAGTCATCGAGGCGCAGCATGACGCGGTGGCTGCGGATACGTTTTGCATCGGGGTACATGACGTTGTCCTTAGTGAATGGATTTGGAAGCGAGTTCACGCTTGTAGTCGGCGAGGCCGCGTAGGATCAGGAAGCGGAGGAACCAGGCGCGGGACCGGTCAAGTTTCTCTGCGTAGCCCTCGACTTCGGCTACTTCATCAGACGTCAGGCGGACGCCAAGGGGCTTAGTCGTGACGCCCTTGGCAGTACGCCTGGCATTGGATACGTTTTTCATAATGTTATGATGTGTAATCGCTACAGGATGGCGTAACTATAGTGTCCAAAAGCGCACTAGTCAACAAAAAGATGTGAGTATGAGCATGTTTGGTGAAAGATTAAAGCAAGAGCGTCAACGTCTGGGCATGAACCAAGACGACTTCGCAGCGGTTGGCGGGGTCAAAAAACGCGCTCAAATTTCGTATGAAAAAGATGAGCGCTCTCCCGATGCTGTCTACCTCTGCGCGCTGTTAGAAATTGGCGTAGACGTTTGGTATGTGATGACAGGCAGCGTTTCAGCTGCTGTACTTAGTGCAGATGAAAGCGAGTTAGTTTCTGGTTTCCGGAACCTAGATGCACGTGGACGAGCTGGTGTTCTTGGAATGATTGGCGGCATGCGCATGCCAACGCCCTCAACATCTTCTGCAGGAAATACTCCGCACGTTGAAACCCACGGCAAGATTGGGCAAAATTTCGTAGGGAATATCATTGGGCCGCAGACTTTTAATGTGGCCGGTAGCGGACGAAAAAAGGAAAAATAGTCTGCAACTGATTCACCTTCTTATGCTTATTGTAATTGCTGCTTGTTTTGTCTGCATACTACGCATACCGATCTGATGCGTGAAGGTGTCGTAAAGTCAACGTCTGAGCAACTTCGGCTGGATTCGGCCAGAAGCGGTCGTATAGCAACATTCATTTTTTGACCTGGCTACTCAATCATCTAGAGGTAGAAATGGCATCTTTACTACATGAGGTTTGGGAGGACGAAGATGGAATAACGGTTTGTATTGCTAACGGGAGTCGGCCGGAATTTATGACGGCTGATGCTCGATTTATTGCAACGTTTGAAGCATCTTCCTGGACAGAAGCAATGACAAAGTATTATGAAATGTACGATTTTGGAGTTTACAAGCCCTTCGATTCATCCTCAGAGCCTTACTCCGAAGAGTCGAAAGCTCGCCAAATCGATCAGTTAAAAACGCGTCAAATACGACTGACTTAAGTTAATCTTGGACATGTCGGTTACGTCTGCTTCGGGGCGGAACCTGCCAATGACGGCAACCGGCCAGAAGCAGTTATTTGCGATAACGTGACAATTTGGGAGTTTTTCTGATTGGAAATTCGCTATGCTCTGGTGCCGCTATCGGCCAGAAGCAGACGTTCAAGCCGATGGCGTTTTGAAATATATGACAGCCTCTTCGCCAAATTTACGGCTTCTTCAAGCTGCTCAGAACGAATACGTCTCGTACAGGCTGTTGACGGGTAAAAAACGCGGAAAGCGCTTTAAAACACTGGCAGTTTCCATGCAAGATGACCAATCAAAATAATGATGTGGAGGGAAGCTGTAACCCGCACTGCTGCTTTAGTTGGTGAGCACCACATCGACAGTCAGCCACGCGAGCGAGTGGGTGTGGGCCGCTACCTAAATGCGTGCAAAAACCGACTGTCGAGCAGCAGATCCATGGCGCTGACGTGTAGCGCGATCGACGCTCGCGGACGCCTTCTCACGAATGCCTGATAGACTTTGTAGTTGCTCTTCAGGTAACGGCCGGATACACTAGCTCTGCCCGCAGTCCGCAATCAGCAAAAAACGGTATTATCGCGTACCTATCATATGCGCTTATAAGAAAGCATTAGTATGTGTGAAGTCTTGATTGCACCAAACTCTCTATTTAAATAGAAAATTTCTGGAGGCATAAAATCTAATATGACAAGCCAGCTAACGGTATATCAACACTATGTGCCACAACACTATTTAAAATTATGGAAAAATTCCAGTGGGCAAGTGTGGTGCCATGATCTTCATCTAAATGAAAAAAAGGAGAGGGCAACTAAACGCATTTTAGGTGACGATTACCTTTACGAAAAAGATCTTGCTAATCCCAATAATGAAATCGAAATATTCCTTGGGTCCATTGAGAATGCTGCAGCGCCTCTTCTGAAAAAAATCTCAGAATTGCCTTTGTGTACGGGTAAGGATGCAATCGTAATACAGGAAGCAATGTGCTTACAGGTAGCACAAATTTTGTCGTCGCCAGCGGATAAGTCAAAACTATTTGACTTCATTAGTGCGCAGCTTGTACGCACTCCACGTACGGTTGAAGAAATTTCAAAATCGATCAAGGGTTCAACGTATCCTCAAGAGATATTAGCTATATTGACGGAGCAAAATGAGCCTTTTCAATTAGTAAAGCTAGGAATGAAGCGCTTACCGCAGCGACTTCACGAGGCCTATACCCTTGTTCTCAGTTATTCGATCGTGGAGCCTTTTGTTACTAGCGACCACCCGGTGCTAGAGGTTGTCGCCGATCCAAATTATTTGCCCCAGACAGTCTATAACGTACTCCACAAAGATGATACTTTTTTAGCGTTCCCTATTGGCCCGCACTTTCAATGTTTACTCTTCCCCAAGAACCAGAAAAATGATGTAATTAAATTTTTTTACCAAACAGTTTCGTCGTTGCCGAGCAGAAACGGACTCGATCCCACAATCAAGTGGCGCGCTATGCAACCAGAGTTATTAAATATGTTTCGATCATTCCATACGGGATTTGGCCGAAGATTTCTTATAAGTTGTCAAGACGAGTCCGATCTAATTGAGAAATCACCGCTGAAACCGACATCCTGATTTGACACGACAACAGCCGGCGCTGGCGCGCAGCTGCTTGTCGGCCGGCACCACGTCGACTCCGCATGCACGCGCAGCACTTCGCCGCCCATGATTATTGCGAGGAAAATCTGCCCGATACGCGCTTATATTTACCGGTGGTTCGCTTCGCGTAACGTCTATGGTCTTAGCATCTGGCAAGCTGTTATGTCTTCTCTGGGGCGAATCCAGCCTGTCGTGGGTCGCGTTGGATTTTCCATCTGACAACCTGCTGTGCTTGTCCGAACGGCCGGGTTCGGCCAAAAACCGCCGGTGGCCGGCGTCTACTGAGATTCCTCCTTCCTATAACTGAACATGCTATATTGGTAATTATCCATATATGCCAAGCTAAAAAATTATGAGCACAGTCACCGCATATCATCAACTAGGCCGCTTTGTCGTTCTTTTCCAGCATCTGGAGGAGTCCGTAAACAACCTACTTGAGCTGCTCGCGGATACCGATGGTGAGATCGTTCGAATCCTGGTCAACGAACTCGAATATAGCAAGCGCTTAAAAACCCTTGATGCTCTTTTCGCTCGCTTCATTGATCTTCGTAAGAATACTGACCCGCTCGCGAAAACTGAGTTTCACAAGCTTGTTGTCGAACTCGGAAAACTTGGTGAACGTCGGAATGAGCTTGTTCACTCCAAATACAACCCTTGGATTAACGTTCACGGCCGAGAAGGTCTTCTTCGCACCAATTCGAAATTACGGGGCAGTAGTGGGGAGCGTGAAATTAAGGAGGAGGAACTCCAGCCTGAGGCGTTCGACTCCGACCTTCTTAACCTGAGCGCCACTGCACAATCGCTTGAGGCGTTTCGTATCAAAGTAATTGATTGGTTGTGCCCCGATGCAACATAACTTTCTATTAACTTGGATGCGATGACGCGCGAAAATTATGGACGCAGAAAAAGTTAGAATCTTTCTCGAGTCGCTTAGCGACGAGCAGATTGAACTTGGCAATCGAAAAGACCAAGAAAAACACGACCAACAATTCGCCGCTTTCGAAGGAGCTTACCTTAAAGGAAATTGTTATCTTTGTGGTGAGGATTTTGACAAAATGCGTACCGACTCTCCGTGCACGCACTGGCTTCTAAGACGTACAAAATTTAAAAAAAAGGACTTCCCCAAAATCTATGAAAAATACGATTACCACAACATCGCTGCATTTCTGCGTTGGTGTGCAAATCAAGAGACACCACTACGCAATATCAATGATTTGAAGGAAGAAAAAGCGGAACGTAAGATTATTAGCTACACGATTAAATGGAAAAATATTGAGTGGACATTTGACTGCTCTAGAAACGATCTAGCCGGTCACGGTAATGGGTTTTCATCCTATCCACAT
This sequence comes from Janthinobacterium sp. HH104, assembly GCF_001758715.1. Classification (NCBI taxonomy): domain Bacteria; kingdom Pseudomonadati; phylum Pseudomonadota; class Betaproteobacteria; order Burkholderiales; family Oxalobacteraceae; genus Janthinobacterium; species Janthinobacterium sp. HH104. Next base: position 6,735 of record NZ_LRIB01000004.1, read on the forward strand.
TATCACTTTCAAATGCGAATCGATGGCCGTGAATTTTTAAACTTCAATGACTTCCATGTTCCATTCTCAGACCGAGACCTTTTTATGTTTGCGGCGAGTGAGTTGCCGACAGTACGTGCGGGTTTCGGCCCTGGGGGAGCTGGAATGCAGGAGGCTGTAGAACTTGATCCAGAGGTTGTCATCGATGACACTGAGCCAACGGAACGCTACGAGGATGCTACCTTTGATCTTTCGACCATAATAATTAGTGACGAGAAGCCCATTTCAGGGGAGATGCTGTTGGAAGTAATAAATGAGGCAAAAAAGACAAATCGCACATTTGCATCGGTCGCTAAAGAGCGACTTGTCGACAAAGCGAGTATTAAAACGATCATCTCGCCCTCTGAGTCCATACCTGATATAGCTTCACGGACGGAAAATAAGTCGCGCTAACCGGCTGCCTTAAACTCTAACGGCTACTGAGAACGTCCGCTTCGGGGCGAAAGCAGCCGCTGAGTGGATGTGAATGGCGCGCGTTTAGGCTGCTTCTGCGCCGGCTGCTGTTTGCTTAGGCTTCCAGGGTTCCTCGCTGTTTTCGCGGATGATGTCCCGCACTTCCTCAATATGCTTCCACGCATGCAGCGCCGCCCGCTTCGCGGCCTGCCTGCTCTTGTAAGTGTGCTCCAGCGTCTTTAGCGTGCCCGTGGCCCCAGCCTGTTCCTGGCCCGCCTTTTTCTTCTTCGCCGCCACGTCCTTCCACTTGGCCACCACGCCCGTAACGCCTTCGTCCGGGTCTTTCTCTTCTTCGCGTTCTGCCTCGACCGCTTCCGTTTTCGTTTCAAACTCCACCTGCGTGGTAAAACCGTTGCTGCCCAAGCTGTGCGTGACCTTGACTGATAGCCATTCGGTGGCGTCGATCTCGGGCTTGAAGCCTGTCACGGTCACGGGCGATTGCGGGAACACGGCTGGGTTGCCCAGGGCCAGGCTCATTTCAAAGGTGGCCAGGCCGCGCAGGATGCGCTGCCATTCGGCGACGGCCGCCGCGCGCGCGTCGGTTTCGTTGGCGAAGGTGGTGCGCAGGCGCTTGCTGTTGCCGGGCACGCCGGCCACGACGCTGCGGCGGCGCGCATAGCGCTCGTCGTGCCAGAAGGCGCGCACGCCCGTGTAGGCGTCGCTTTCGGCGCTGTGGTAGCGGTGGCCGTCGCCCAGGGCGCGCGTGATGGGAATGACGGGCAGCGCCTTGCCGCTGGCGGTGCGGCTCTGGTTGATGGGGATGAAGAGCAAGGTGTCGTTCTTGACGGTGGCCACCGCGTCGTATTTCCTGCCCAGCCGGCGCAGGAAGGCCGCATCGCTTTCGTGGGTCTGGTCGATGTGCTCGACGGCAGTGTCGCGCAGGCGCGCCGACACGCCCGACGCCAGCTCGTTGCGAAAGGCGATGGCCTCGATGATGGCGCCCAGGGTGGTCTTGTGAAAGCTGTGTTCCTGCTGCTGTTTGAAGGTGTCGATCAGGTTGGCCGACCTGGCGCGCAGGGTGATGGTGTCGGGCGCGCCGCTGTGCTCCACCTCGTCCACGGTGAACTTGCCCATGTCCACCAGGCCGGACGCTTGCCAGCCCAGCGCCAGGGCGATCTGCGCGCCGCGCGGCGGCAGGGCCAGCTTGCCGTCGCTATCGTCCAGGGAAATGTCGAGCTGGTCGCTCTCGTCGCCACGGCACAGGGTCAAGGTCAGATTGATCAGCCGGGGCGACACGATGGCCGTCAAATCCTTGTCCTCGATGCTGACCTTGAAGGTGGGGATATGCTCGCTCATTTGAATTTGTCCGCCGCGCTGCCGATGGCGCCGCTGATGCTGCCGCCGATCTTGTCTTTCATCTCGCTGACCACGCCACCGTATTTCGAGGTGATGCCGCCGACCACATTGCCCACGACGCTGCCCACGGCATTCTTGGCCGCGCCGGCGATGCTGCTGGTCATGCCGTCGATGCTGAGCATATTTTTCAGGTCGCCGATGTCGCCCAGGCCGACCATGGCCAGCACGCCGTCGTCGTCGCGCTTGAGAGAAATGGAAAACTCGACGCGGCGCGCGCCGCCGCTGCCGTCAAGGATGGTGCGGCCTTCCGTCATGCTGGTGATGCGGTAGGAGCCGAGAATGCGGCCCGTGCCCTGGATCAGAATCCACGATTTACCGGTATCCGCCATCATGCGCAGCGCATCGAGCGAGTACAGGGAGCCGGTCAGTTCCGGCGCCACCCAGCCCGACAGGGTGATGGTATCGTCGCCCGGCCCCACGTACTGGTGCGCGTCGCGCAGGCCCACGCGGGCCGTGCTGGCGTGCTTCCATTCTGTTTGCCGCTGCAACTCGTGATAGGCCAGGGTGGGCAGGCTGAACACGAACATTCCTAAAATCATCATCATGGTGGTTATTCCTTCTTAATCGTGGTCGCGCAGGGACGAGCGGATGCGCGCCGCCTTTTCGCGGTCGCGCTGGTCTAACGCCATGCTCACCGCGCGCGCGATGGCCTGGGGATCGGTGCCGGCCTGCACGTTGAAAGTGATTTCGATCTTATCGCCTTGAATCGTCATGCCGGCGCCGAACCCGCCCTGGGACAGCGGGGCACGGGTGTCGAAGGCGCTTGCGGGTAATGCCGTGGCCGTGCCGATGGCGATGCCGGCGCCCAATTGCGTCAGGCGCTGCGCCAGGGTGGACACCTTGGCAATCGGCGCGCCCTCGCTGCGGTCCAGGCCCACGGCCAGGCCCTGCATGGTGTAGTCGCCGAGCTGGGCAAACACGCGGCTTGGGCTGTGGATGCCCAGCTTTTCCTTGAACCAGGCAATGGTGCTGGACCCGGCATTGCTGATGGCGTCCTTGACGGCGCCCATGGAACCGGTGATGCCGTTGACCAGGCCGCGCAGGATGTTGGCGCCGAACTCCGTGAACTGGGCCGGCAGCTTGATGCCGAACCAGCTCAACACGCCCGCGAACGCCTGATAGAACACGCCGACGGGCGACCAGTTGATGATCAGAGCCGTGATGCTGCCCATGCCGCCAGCGCAGACGGTGCGCAGACGCGACCAGATATCGGCAAAGAAGGCGGAAATAGGCGCCCAGGATTCGGTGATGCGCTGCAGGATGCTGGCGCCGAAGTCGGTGAACTTGGCTGGCAGCGCAATGCCGAACCAGCCCAGCACGCCCGCGAAGGCGCGATAAAACAGGCCGAGCGGTGACCAGTTGGCGATCAGGCTGCTGACGCCGCCAATGCCGCCGGCAAAGGCGGTTTTGACGTGTGACCAGATCCCCGTGAAGAAACCCTTGATCGGCTCCCAATATTTATAGATCAGGAAGGCGGCGCCGGCGATGACCGTGATGGCGATGCCAATCGGGTTGAGCATCAGCGCGCGGCCCAGCCACAGCACGGCGCGGCCCGCCCACATGAAGGCGCCGCCCAGGCCGCGCAGGATGGGCGTGAGCACGCCGCCCGTAACACCCATCTTGGCGAACATGATGTGCAGCATGGCATACGGGCCGATCAGGGCGGCGATGCCCAGCATCAGCGGGCCGAGCACCAGCAGCAGGCCTGCCAGCACGGCAAAGGCGGTGATCATGACCTTGGCCACGGTCGGGTTGCGTTCCATGAAGCCGTTCAGGCGTGTGATGGCACTGATGGCCATTTCCAGTCCCTGCGCATACAGCGGCAGGATTTTCTCGCCCATGGTTAGTTTCAGGTTGGCCAGCCTGGCCGTCGCTTCCAGTTCGGCGCCGCCGGCCTGCTGCTTGCCCAAGTCATAAATCTGCTCGATGTCATACGCACCTTCGTTGAGCTTGGCATTTTTGTGCATCTGGATGCGCTGCCGGAACATATCCAAAAACTGATTACCTGCCGTGCGGTTCGAAAACAAACTGCCGATGGTGTCTTCAATTTGTTTAGCATCCGTGATGCCCTTTTTTTCCAGTTGTGGCAGCAAGACGGTTTCCAGCCACTCGAATTGGCTGCGTCGGAAGATGTCACTGCCCAGCAGTGCACCTGGGCCAAGAGTAGCGCTTTGCGCAACTTTGTCATGCTTGACCTGACGACGATCTTTAATCAGCCCGAGTCTTTCCATGTTGCTGACGGCGCGTTTGGTGGTGCGCCCTTGGTACAAGTTTGAATAGCCGGACATCAGGGCCGTGCCGGCGCGGTGGCCGCCAACTTCCTGTACCAGCGGTTCCATCTGGTAATAGAACTGCTTGTCGTCCATGATCTTGGCGGCGATGCCACCCGTCTTGATGAAGTTCAGCCATTCCGTCGGCCCGACGCGCCCGCCCGTGGCCGTGATGACCTTTTGCATCATGTTGGCCTGGTCGTGGAATTTCTCCGAACTCGCCGTGCCGCCGCGCTGCTCGATGACTTTGAGCAAGTCCATGAAGACGCGTTCGTTCTCTTCGCCCGACTCTGCGCCAAAGAACGCCTTGTTGGCAAACTTCATCTTGGCCAACGTGGGCGCGACCATTTCCGCGTGGTGCAGATCGCCAAAGATCGACATCGCGTCGCGCACCAGTTCCAAGTTTTCGTTTTGGCTGGTGCCGTAGGTTTTCATGTTTTGGGCAAACTTGATTGCCTGCTGGCTGGTTTCCTGTCCCAGACCCAGCGCATTGACGCGCGCCTTTTCCAGCTGATAGTGCTTCGCCTCGTGCAGACCCTTGGCCACGGGCACGGCCATGACCGCGCCGGTCGCCGTCGCGCCAGCGCCCGCCATGGCGATGCTGCCCGCCTTGCTGCGTAGCTTGTCCGCGTGCTGGGTGGCATTGGTGACGCGCTGCTGTTTGGCGGCCGCGTTGGCCAGCTTCTGCTGCTGCAGTGTCATGGTTTTGTTGGTGGCCTCGATCTCGCGGCGCAAGGTGCGCTCGTGGTTGGCCAGGTCTTTGGTGCCGATGCCAGCGGCGCCCAGGCGCTCGCGCATGACCTGTAGTTGCTGCGCCTGTTGCTGGCCGGCCGTCTTCAAGGCGCCGGCCGCTTTGACGGCGGCGTTAAACTCGCGTGTCATGGCGCGCGTGGGCGCTTCAGCCTGCTTCATCTTGGTGGCCAGGCTGGCCACCTTCTGCTGCGCCGCTTCCAGCTTGCTGCGGGTGGCGTCCAGGCCACCATGCAGCTCGCGGAATTTGCTGATGTTTTTTTGCTGGGCGTTCAGCTCGCGCAAACGGTCGCTGGTCGCCTTCAGTGCCTTGGCCGTGTCGCTGGCACCGCCCATGATCTTTTTAAGCGGGCCGGTAATCTTGTCCAGTGCCGCAAATACCACCTGTAATTTCAGATCCCGACCAGCCATCTATTCCGCTCCGCTTCTTTGCCTGGCGCGTTCGCGCCAGGCCATCAGTTCATCAATCGTAAAACCGTCCATCGCCGCCGGCGTCCAGTGGAAGACGCCGGCAATGTCGGCCATGGCGTCTTCTACTTCGCCGGGAATACCGAAAGGCGATCTGCTTTGCTCGCCAAAAAACCGGCAACCTCGGCGCCCACGGCCAGCAAATCGGCCGGGTCCATGTTGGCGATGTCGTGCGCGGTCAGGGTCGGCTCGGTGATACGCGGCAGCACGATTTGCAGGGCCGACACGTTCAGGTTGGCCAGCTCGATCAGGGAAATGCCGCGCAGGGCGCCTGCCTTGGGTTTGCGCACGGTCAGCGACGTGATGAAGCCGTCGCCGCGTTTGATCGGCTCGTCCAGTTCGATGACGGCGCTGTTTTGGGTATCGTTGTTCATTGTGGTTTCCTTGTGGTTTGGTGGTAAGTAAAAGGGGGATTACAGGCCGATGGCCTTGCGGATGGCCGCATTCGTGTCGCCGCCGCCGAAGTTCTCGGTGCCGCTCATGAAGTCCAGCTCGATGACGGTGGCACCGTCGATCATCAGCTTGTAGTAGCTGCAAGCCATCGTGTATTTGTGGGTGGTGTCGTCGCCCATCTTGGCGCCGCCCATATCGATTTCCTTGTAACGGCCGCGCACGACGACCTCGACGGCGGCGACCGTGCCGTCATCGTCTTCCTGGTAGGCGCCGGCAAAGCGCAGCTGCACGGCGCCGTGCGAGTGCGCGCCGTATTGTTTCAGGGCTTCGGCGATCAGGCCGCCGCCGCTCCATTCCAGCGACAGCGCTTCGTTGCCGAAGTCGACGGACACGGGGCCGCTCATGCCGCCGGCGCGGTACTCTTCCATCTTGCGGCTGAGTTTCGGCAAGGTGACTTCGGGCACCATGCCCATGAAGGAGACGCCATTCTGGAACAAGTTAAAATTTTTCAGTTTGCGGGGCAGGCCCATAATTTCTCCAGTAGTTCAGTGCGCCCGCGCTGGCGCGGGCAGGGTGGTGATGGTGATTACGCCGCGATGCGCGAGGCGAAGTCGGCCAGGTAGCGGTCGGTAATGCGCTGCTGGAATTTCAGGTTTTCCAGCGGCGGCACGGGCGTGTAGTCGTAATCGATGGCCAGCTTGCCGTCTTTCAGCGCCGTCTTGTCGTTGTACTGCTCGTCATACCAGGCATGGCCGTCGATGATGTAGCCCTGCAGTTTCAAGTCGCGGAACTTGGCGTTGATGCTTTCCAGCAGATCGCGCACCAGCGACGGGTGCAAGGGCACGTCGACATAGGCGAAATGCGCCTCGGCGATGGTGTCGGCCAGCACCTGGGCCGTGCGCGTGTAGCTCTCAAAGTAGAAGAAGCCGCCCGGTTCCTCGCAGGTACGCGAACCCCAAAAGCGGTAACCGCCCATGTTAATCAGGGTGGTCACTTCCTTGGCGTTGAGCACGCCGGCGTCGGTGGCGGGGTCTTGCAGGTCGAAAAACACGTCTTTGGTGGTGCCGGCCGGGCCGTTGACGACCACGTTGGACAGGGTCTTGTGCCAGCCCGTTTCCTCGTCGATCTTGGCGCGCAGGCCCATGGCGTAGGCGACGGCGGACATACTGGCCTCGGCGTCCGTGGCGGTATCCCAGTTCACGAAATCGGGCCAGATCAGCATGACTTCGCGTTGGCCAAACTGGCCGCGATAGGTGGTGGCCGCCGTGACGGTGGCGCAGCCATAGGCCGACGCATACACGAAGCCGCGCAGGCGCTGTGCGACGCTGGCCAGGGCATTGGTGACGGCCTGGGTATCCAGTCCCGGCGCGCCCAGGATGCGCGGCTTCACGCCGAGTTTGCTTTGCGCGGCCAGCAGCGCCTGGGCGCCCAGGTACATGCCATCGGGCGAGGTGCCGCCCACGGCGTTGCTGGTGGTTTCCGCCTCTGTTTCGCCTTCGGCCACGCGCACCACGACCGTCAGGGGCTTGGTCTGCGCGGCAATGGCTTCCAGTGCGCGATACAGGGTGCCGCTCTTGCCGGCCTTGCCCATGGCGGCCAGCACGTTGGTGACGAGCACGGGCGTGTC
>NZ_LRIB01000005.1:0-1124 GCF_001758715.1 Janthinobacterium sp. HH104
GACGGCGGTTCGCAAGGCTGCTTCGGCCTCGGTGGCAACACCATGAAATATCGTCTGGGCAATGAGTGCGACGCCTATACGGAATTCGGCTATACCAAGTCCGTTGCCCAGTCCGGCGGCGTGAACTTCCTGGCGACGATCTGGGTCAACGCTTACGCGCCAAACTCGGATTTCGGCGACAACAAACTGGGCATCGTCAAAGCCTATGTCGAAGCGCAGGGACTCGATTTCCTGAACGGCGGCACGGCCTGGGTCGGTAAACGCTTCTACTACCGTCCTGACATCCACATGCTGGACTTGCAATACATCAACATGAACGGCACGGGCGCCGGCCTGGACCGCATTCCGATGGGTCCTGGTAAATTCTCGTACGCCTTCTTCAAGGACAACGACATCGCCCAGCGCGATGACGACAAAGGTTCGCGCAGCGGCGTACCAGGCGCCTACCTGGGCACGAAATCGGCCGTGCGCCAGAACTTCATCTACGGCGAAATCCCCGTCAATGAAAACGGTACCCTGGACCTGGCCGCGACCTACATCATCGGCGAAGGCAAGGATGACGCCATCCTGGGCAAGCGCAATAACGGCTGGCAGCTGTCGGCATTCCACCGTCAAGCGAAAGTCTTCGGCGGCGGCAACACCTTCGGCGTGCAGTACGGCGTCGGTCCTGGCGTCGGCGGTGCCGGCAACGGCCAGTTCGGCGCCTCGGGCGACACCGGTTTCGGTTCGGACCGCAAGCGTACGCGCGTCTTCAATGACATGGCGATCCAGCCGATGGCCAACTTCGGCATGGAATTTGTCGCCCTGTGGCAAAAAGACGAGTCGAATGCTACCGGTTCCTCGACCTGGACCTCGGTCGGCGTGCGTCCTGTGTACGCGTTCACCAACAACTTCAAGCTGGTGGGCGAATTGGGTACGGACCGCGTGACGCAATCGGGCGGCCAGCCAGCCAAGCGCTTGACCAAGCTGACCATCGCACCGACGATCTCGGCAGGTCCTGGCCTGTGGTCGCGTCCTGAACTGCGCGCTTTCGTGACCTACGGCAAGTGGAACGATGCGGCGACCGCCTCGGTCAATGCGTCGAACAACGGCGGCCCGATCTATAACAACAATACCAGCGGCAC
>NZ_LRIB01000006.1:0-1068 GCF_001758715.1 Janthinobacterium sp. HH104
GCGGCAACCTCAAAAAATTCAAAGCGTTCGGTTTGCGTGCGAACGATCACGGCATAGGTGCTCATGTGCCATCTCCTTCATGGGGTGGGGTGTCGGGGACGATCAGCCGGGGCCACGGACAGGCGTTGACGGCCGCCCAGGCGGCAATCAGCGCTGTTTTTGCCTCGTCAGGCAGCTCAGGCACGGGCGCCGCCGGCGGCGTGGCCGGGGCAGGGCGGTCGGGGTGCGTACAGTTATTTACACGAGTCCGAGGAACGGCAACCCCAACAGCCACCGCGCGAGCGCCTGTGGCCTGTACCGGCGTCCACGTATGGCGCACGGACTTGAAGACCACACCAATCAGGTCGCTGCAGCGCACGCCGTAGGGCGTGGTGCGCAGCGTTTCACCGTAGCGGCCGATGACGGTTTTTTCGTCCTTGGCCAGGGTGACGACCAATTCCTTGCGCGGCACAAGGGCGCCGCCTTGGGCGCGCAGGTACTCGGCCCAGCAGGCGCGCTTTTCGCCGTCGATCTTTTGCACGGCGTCCCAGGCGCGGCGCATGGCGGCCGGGGCTTCGTTGAGCATGCTTTCCTCGATGCGGCGCAGTTCGCGCCACACGGTGACGGGGGCGCCGCCCCACTGCTGGAATTGACGGATACCCCAGCATGCGGCCCAGGACTCGACGCGTGCCGATGGCGTCAGCTCGACATCGCCTTCGGTGTCGGCCGTGACGACGTAGCCTTCTTTCGTCTTGTGCTCGGCCACGCCGTCGATGTTCTTGGCCACGTACTTGGCGATGTAGCCGGCGGCGCTGCCCTTCGCCCAGTCGATGCGTTTCACGTCCAGGCGGCGCGCGAAGGCGCCCGGTTCGCCACGATCCACGCGCCAGGCGTAGCGCTTCATGATGCGGATGGCGCGGCCGGCCACGTCCTGCAGGTGGGCCGTCTTGTATTTCGCGGTCGGGCGCACGAACAGCAGCAAATGCCAGTGCGGGCAGCCGTCGTGGTGCGGCTCGGCGATACGAAAGCCGTACAGGCCGATGCCACGGCGCGCCAGGGCAGAGCGGCACAGCGATGTCATCTTGCCCA
>NZ_LRIB01000007.1:0-6846 GCF_001758715.1 Janthinobacterium sp. HH104
TCGATAGCGGACGTACCCAGTCCGTGATGTTCGGTATCGCGATGCCGCTCAAGTAGCGTTGTGAATCAAGGAAGTGACGCCGCGGGGCGGGAGCCGGTGCTTCCGCCCCGCGGCGCATGTGGCGCCTGGTTTTTCATGTCATTGCCGTGCCAGGGCGGCAATGATTCCATTAGAATCAGGCATCGTCTTCACCACACTGCTTACGGAATGGAATACCTGGAATGATGACTGTCCTGACCCTTGAACATTTTGCCGAGCGCATCAACGAGACGTTTATTGCGGCCAGTGACGGCAATGCCGCCTTTGTCCTGAAGGAAGTGCAGCCGCTGCCGTCAGCGACCCTGGAGGGCTTGATGCGCAAGCCGTTCAGTCTGCTGTTTCACCATAGCTCCCCCATCCTGTTCAGCCAGAAAATCTTCCAGATGCAGCATGAGGCGTTTGGCGAGGTGGGTATCTTTTTGGTGCCGGTGGCGCGTGACAGCCACGGCTTTCTGTACCAGGCAGTATTCAACTGAGGCCGGTACGCGAGAAGGGCAGGGCGGCACCGCGCTGGCGCCGCCTGCCTGGATGAATCCAACTTAGTCGAATGACGGGAATTCGCCTTGCAGCGCGATGCAGAAATTCAACGCCAGCATCGGCTGGCGGTTTTCGTGCGCCTGGCCGCCACCGGCACTACCGATCGCGGCCGGGGACAGCGATACATTGGGTGGCGTTGCCGGCACGAACGCGGACGTGCCGCCAAGGGCAATCAAGCCATCGCCCGGAAGCGGTGTGTTGTGCTGCAGGGCGGCGGTGGGCTGGCGGTACACATTGAGTTGGTGGGCGTGGTTCGGCATTTCCGTGGTGTTCAACGTGACGCTGTTGGTGCCGAAGGTCTCGCCCATCACGCGCGGCGTCAGGCCCGGCCCCTGGCCCTGGCTGCACGGCGCGCGTCCCGTGAAGTTGGGCAACTGGAAGGTCGTGGTCCCATTGCCGCCATACTGCGTGCCGATCAAGGAAAACAGCGCGCTGTATTGCTGGATTTGCAGGGTGGCGCCATTGCAGCTGGCCCATCCGTAAGGTGTGAAATTGAAGCCGAAGACTTGTATTTCGCCAAGGTATGGTGAGGTCACGGTAGGTTCTCCTGATCGATTTTAGGGGCTGCGCTTGCGTGCCGGCTGTTATTGCGGCGATGGGAAAATGCCTGCCCATGCGATGCAAAAGGACGCTGTCAGGGTTGGCATGGTGTTCTCGTGCGGCAGGTTGCCGCCTGTCGCGCCCGTGGCGGCGCTTGCCAGTGCATAGGCGGTCAGGCCGGTCAGGTCGCTCGTGTACATCTTGTCGTTATTCGACGGGGCAGTCAGCAGCAGGTTGGCCGCCGGCACGTTCGAGGTCGCCAGGGTGCTGTTCACACTGAACGGGTGCGTATGCAAAGGAAGCTGGGTCGGCAGCAGGGTCACCGATTCGCTGCCGCTTCGTTGCCCGAGGGGACGGTTGCTCAGGCCGGGGCCGGTACCCATGTGTAGAGGGACCTGGCCGCGCAGGTCGGGCACGGCGAAGGTGTTGACGCCGTCGCCGCCGTAGGTGGTACCCAGCAGGGCGAACAGGACTTCATTCTCTGCGATCGATTTCAGGCTGCCGTCGCAGGCGAACCAGCCGCTGGGAATGCGGGAAAAGGCAAACAGGCGAATTTCGCCGACATAGGGTGTGGTCATGACTATGCTCCGTAAGAGGTGGCGGATTCGTTAGTTGCGCGACGGGAAGATACCGCTCAAAGCGATATTGAAGTTGATGACCGAGAACGGCTGCATGTTGGGATGCGTCTGGTTGCCGCCGGCCAACGCCAAGGTCTGGCTGGACAGGGTCACTTGCGGCCCCGCCGAACCGTAGATGGATTCCGCGCCACTGCCGCCAAACAGGGTATTGGTGGGGTTTTTCGAGGTGCCCGGCGTCGTCACCGCATTGGCCGCATGCGTGTGCGGCGGAATTTGGGTCGGTAGCAAGGTGACAGCCTCCTGCCCCGCCCGTGTACCGATCTGGTATGGCGATGGTTGCCACGCGCCATCGGCCGAAGTACCCGCGCCAACCGGGGTACAGCCTTGCAAGTTAGGCAAGGCAAAGGTGTTACTGCCGTTCCCCCCGTAAGCGGTACCCAGCAGTGCAAACAGCGCCTGATTCTGCGCAATGGGCAGCAATTGCCCGTTACATGCTGCAAAGCCACGCGGCGCAAAATTGAAGCCGCCCATCATGATTTGTCCTAGATACACATCAGCCATCATCGTTCTCCCACGGTTGGAATGCAGCTCAATGGCAAACGAATAATATTTTCCATTTGCAATCAATGTTGCGTTTTAAAAAACCCTTTTTGTTATAGTTACTTTATTGAAATCTCGGAGTAGCATACGTTGTCATATGGCAAGCGTCAACATATGTTGGCACTGTAGAAGAGCCCTGAATGGGCAGCGCTGACGGCCTGAGATCACCTTCATTTTTGTCTGAAAAACTCTGTATTGGAGAAACTATGTCGCGTATTTGCAACGACATCATCGGCCGTCCGGCACTTTCTTTTCTGCTCGCCTTGTTTGCTGGAAATCGGAAACGAATGTCGGATCGCGGCGCCAGCGGGACGTTGTTAGCTTGCCGTCTCGGGCAGTGGTTCGCTGCGCTGTGCCTGCTGATGCTGGCGTTCGTCGCCAATCCTGCGCAGGCCGTGCCGAGCGTGAAATGTACGGCCAGCCAGAGTTTTTCAGTCGCCTCGGGCGGCTCGCATATCATCGACCTGTCGTCCTGCAGCGGATTCGGCCTGATTGACAATAACGCGACGCCCTTGCACGGCACGATTACAGGCCTCGTCAATAACAGCGATGGCATCGCCACCTATATCAACAATGGCGACGGGGCGCTGTCCGACAGTTTTATCCTGCTCGACGAGGATAGCAAGGAGGTGACTTTCACCGTGACAGTCGCGCCCGCGGCGGCTGCCTTTACGGTGTTGCCGGGCAGTTTGACCGCGCCCGTGATTGGCACACCTTACAGCCAGACCATGTCGTCGAGTGGCGGCATCGCTCCATACACCTATGTGCTCGATTCCGGCACCTTGCCACCCGGTATCAGCGTATCGCCGAGCGGCGTGATTTCCGGCACCGTGACGGCTACCGGCGCCTATGTGTTCGGCGTCAAGGTTACCGACTCGACCCCGGGCACGCCGCAGGTGGTCATCAAGAACTATTCCGTGTCGATCGCCGTACCGATCTTGTCCATCACCCCCACCACCCTGACGGCGGGAGGCTTGGCGACGCCCTATAGCCAGCAGATGTCGACCGCGAATGGCACCGCGCCCTATACCTATGTGGTGGAGTCGGGTGCCTTGCCCACGGGCCTGAACATGTCGAGCAGCGGCCTGCTTTCGGGCACGCCCACCGCCCTGGGTACCTATAACTTTGTGATCAAATCCACCGATGTCACGGGCGGCAATGGACCGTACAACACGTCCAGAAGCTATTCCCTGGTGATCAATGCCCAGCCGCCGCCGACCATCACAGGCGTGACGCCTGCGTCCGGCCCCAGCACTGGCGGCACGGCTGTCACCATTACCGGTACCGGCTTTACGGGCGTCACGGCGCTGAAGTTTGGCGCCAACAATGGCGTCGCCATTACCGTCGTCAACGCCACGACCATGACCGCCACGTCGCCAGCCGGCGTCGCCGGCACCGTGAACGTCACCGTCACCGCCAGCGGCGGCACCAGCGCCACCGGCGCCGCCAACCAGTTCACGTATATTCCTGCGCCGACGGTCACCAGCATTTCGCCCACGGCAGGTTCCACCGCCGGCGGCACCAGCGTCACCATCACGGGCACGGGCTTTACGGGCGCCACGGCCGTGACCTTCGGCGCCACGGCAGCGACCGGCTTTACGGTCAACAGCGCCACGCAGATCACGGCGACGGCACCGAGTGGCAGCGGCACGGTCGACGTACGCGTGACCACGACGGGCGGCACCAGCGCCACCAGCGCGGCGGACCAGTTTACCTATGTGGCGGCGCCGACGGTGACGAGCATTTCGCCCACGGCCGGCCCGGCCACTGGCGGCGGCACCGTCACCATCACCGGTACGGGTTTTAGCGGCACGACGGCGGTGACCTTCGGCGCCACGTCGGCGACGGGCTTTACCGTCAACAGCGCCACGCAGATCACGGCGACGGCGCCAGCGGGCACGGGTACCGTGGATGTGCGCGTGAGCACGGCCGGCGGCACCAGCGCCACCAGCGCCGCCGATCAATTTACCTATGTGGCCGCACCAGTGGTGAGCAGCATTTCGCCCACCGCCGGCACAACTGCCGGCGGCACCACGGTCATCATTACAGGCACGGGCTTTAGCGGCACGACGGCCGTGACCTTCGGCGCCACGGCGGCGACCGGCTACACGGTCAACAGCGCTACGCAGATCACGGCGACGGCGCCGGCGGGCGTTGCTGGCACGGTCAACGTGCGCGTTACTTCGGCCGGCGGCACCAGCGCCACCGGCGCCGGGAATCAGTACACCTACGCGGCAGTGCCGGCGGTGACGAGCATTTCGCCCGCTGCCGGTCCGGTTACCGGCGGCACGAGCGTCACCATCACGGGCTCGGGCTTTACGGGCGCCACGGCCGTGACCTTTGGCGCCACGGCGGCGACTGGCTACACGGTCAACAGCGCCACGCAGATCACGGCCACGGCGCCAGCCGGCAGCGCCGGCACGGTCGATGTGCGCGTCACGACGACGGGTGGCACCAGCGCGACCAGCGCGGCGGACCAGTTCACGTACGTGGCGGCACCGGTGGTCAGCAGCATTTCGCCGACGGCGGGGCCCACGACGGGCGGCACCACGGTCATCATCACCGGCACGGGTTTTGCCAGTACGACGGGGGTGACCTTTGGCGCCACGGCGGCCACCGGCTTTACCGTCAATAGCGCCTCGCAGATCACGGCAACGGCGCCGGCCGGCACGGGCACGGTCGATGTGCGCATCACCACGGTTGGAGGCACCAGTGCCACCAGCGCGGCGGACCAGTTCACGTATGTGGGTGCACCGGTGGTGAGCGGTATTTCCCCCACCTTTGGTCCCACAGCCGGTGGCGCCAGCGTCACCATCACCGGTGCGAATCTTAGCGGCGCGACGGCGGTAACGTTCGGCGCTACGGCAGCGACCGGCTTTACGGTCAACAGCGCTTCGCAAATCACGGCGACGGCGCCCGCCGGCACGGGCACGGTCGATGTGCGCGTGACCACGATTGGCGGCACCAGCGCCGCCGGTGCGGCGGACCAGTTCACTTATGTGGCGGTGCCCGTTGCCGGCGCAGTCAGTGCGACGGTGGCGTACAGCAGCAGCGCCAATCCGATCACCCTGGTCTTGAGCGGCGGTGCCGCCACCTCGGTGGCTGTGGCGTCCGCTGCATCGCATGGCACGGCGACGGCCAGCGGCACCAGCATCACCTACACGCCGACGGCAGGTTATGGCGGCAGCGACAGCTTTACCTACACGGCCACTAATGGCAGTGGCACGTCGGCACCGGCCACCGTGACGATCACCGTCGGTGCGCCGACCTTGACGGTCGCGCCAGCAACCGTGCCCGGCGCAGCAATCGGTGCTGCATACAGCCAGAGCATCAGCGCAGCGAACGGCTTGGCGCCATATGCGTACGCGATCAGCGCCGGTGCCTTGCCGGCTGGCCTGAGCTTGTCCAGCGCCGGTGTGCTGTCGGGTACGCCAACGGCGGGCGGTACCTTCAACTTTACCGTGCTCGCCACGGACAGTTCGACGGGCAGCGGCCCGTATTCGGGCGCACGCGCCTATTCGCTGACGGTAGCGGCGCCGACGATCAGCATCGCGCCTGCAAGTCTGCCGGCAATGACCACTGGCGTCGCCTTCAGCCAGGGTATCAGCGCCACCGGCGGCACGGCGGCATATAACTATGCCGTCAGCGCTGGCAGCCTGCCAGCGGGACTGAGCCTGGCGCCGGACGGTACCTTGTCCGGCACGCCGACGGCGATCGGTGCGTATAACTTTACCGTTACCGCCACCGACAGCAGCACGGGTGCCGGCGCCCCTTTCACTGGTTCGCGTGCCTATTCCGGCACGGTGGTGGTGGCGGCTCCAGTGGCCGGCGCCGTCAGCGCCACGGTGGCGTACGGCAGCAGCGCCAATCCAATCACCCTGAACCTGAGCGGCGGCGCGGCGGTGTCGGTCGCGGTGGCATCCGCTGCATCGCATGGCACGGCGACGGCCAGCGGCACGAGCATCAGCTACACGCCGACGGCAGGTTATGGCGGTCCCGATAGCTTTACCTATACGGTTACCAACGCCAGCGGCACGTCGGCACCGGCCACCGTGACGGTGACGGTGGGTATTCCCAATATCAGCCTGACGCCGGCCACCCTGCCCAATGCGACGGCGGAAGCGGCTTACACAGCAACCTTGACGGCGGCCGGCGGCACGGCGCCATACACCTTCAGCGTGGCCAGCGGTACCTTGCCGGCCGGCTTGAGCCTGAACGCATCGACCGGCGTGGTGTCCGGTACGACCAATGTGGCGGGCAGCTTCCCTGTCAGCATCAAGGTTATGGACAGCAGCACGGGGGCAGGGGCGCCGTTCAGCGCTACCAACAGCTACACCTTGAGCGTTGCCGCCCCCGTAATCGTGGTGACGCCAAGCACCTTGCCGGCGCCGAAAGTGGCCACGGCATACAGCCAGCAATTGGCGGCCAGCGGGGGCATCGCTCCGTATGCGTATACGGTATCGAGCGGTAACCTGCCAGCGGGCCTGACCTTGAACAGCAGCGGTTTGCTCAGCGGTACGCCAACGGCGGCCGGCAGTTTTACGTTGACCGT
>NZ_LRIB01000008.1:0-27728 GCF_001758715.1 Janthinobacterium sp. HH104
CTCCATGGCGAGCATTCTCGCCTAAATCAGTGTCCGGGTACATTAAACCACTACAGGTTGTAATATCGGAAATGACAACCGTACCTGCCTTCTGAAGCTCGACAAAACGGTCGAAGCTGATCTGATGAGATTGGCCTCCCGCAGTCGATGAGTAGCGTATGGTTCCATTGACAATGAAAGAGACTTCAAATTTACCTCCGTACATTTCGAAACGCATGCCTCGTACCGCATTGAACGTCTTTATTGTTACCTTACTTCCCATATAGGCCTCCTGACAGGGCGGTGTTTAATGTCAGTCGATTATGAAAGAGGAGGTAGCTAACAAGCTCGAACGGAAGGGCATTGGCAGTAAGCACTTCACGGGCGCCACCGAGATCGTGCCAAATTTCTTGGTCTAATAGCGACTGAGCGAGATCGATTTGACCAGCCGTGTAATGTTGACGGTGTCCCTGTGCGTATAGGCGCAGCAGTTCTTGCACTTCGCTTTCGCTTGGTAATCCAGCAGCATCGATGACCAAGAACTCAATGTCCATCTCGCTGAGAAGAGTTTTAATGCGGGAAAAACGATCCAAATCGTTCCGCTTAAGATGACTCTTTGAGGGCTTTACTTCATGGAATAGATAGTTACCGCGTACCGATTTAATTAAAAAGTCCGGCACGGAACGCTCACCGCTTTCGGTAATAATTTCAACGGCTTGGGTTCTGTACTGATAGACCGAAGGGGTTGCCTCTAAAACTAGTGCGTAAGCGAGCTCAAGTCTGCTTTCCACTGGCATGGCCCCGCCGTTCTTTCGACTAGGAAAAAGCGCCGTTCTACGACCACGTCCGCCTTGATGTATTCGTCGTTGACCGTGACGAACGTTTGCCACATCGGGTGGTTTTGAGAATGCATCCTCTATTTTTACAACAATTTGCCATGGATTAACTGGGCTAATTGCGGTAGGGTTGATGTTGCCTTTTTGGTACATGTTTCTCCCGAGCACTTTGCTGGCGCACAGACGAATGTTGTCATTGACCTTAGAAGATCAACATTTCGTAGGCGCGACTTGACTCCTGGCTGCAATCGGAAGACACTATAGGTTCCACCCTGTTGAAGTGTCTTCTGATGCTGCAACCGCTGACGGCTCCCGAAAGGGAGCCGTTTGTGTTTTATGCAGTGCAAATAAATACTTACATATCTTTTTCTTCCTTTCTCGGAAACGTGCGGTTCATCAGCTCAAGTTCCTGATCCATTAACCCCTGTTTAAGTCCAAGTGCGACTGCAATCCTGTGGCTTTGCCCACGAGTTGGCACACGTTTCGCCTGTAGTACCCGGTACACCAATGTTGGGTTAAATCCATTGAAACGTGACCAAGCAGCGACCGATATGCCGCGTTCGTGAAATTCTTTCAACACTTCGGTTGGTGTGCGGATCATTGAACACAACCTTCTACAAATCAGAACAATACTGACATTACACGAACAAAAATTTATACGCAAGTCATTGATTATGTTCATTATTTGTCATTTTGGATTTTAATCATTTACACAGAAAAATAACTATTTTGATCTCTACAGTGAGATATTTAGTTGTCATAAATAAACGATATTTTTACTGAGCAAACCAGAAAAGCATTTGTCTTCCCCATGTGTGTGCGATGAATTTCGATGTAGAAAACGATTTAGCTGAGAAGTTAGACATTCAGTGCAGTGGCCTCATAATTCCTCGTGCTGACCTTCGGACTACGAGTTGTATAATCTCGATCACGCGTTTAGCGAGGTCGATAGGAATTTTTGTACTCTAGTCCATACCTCGTCTGATACTGAACTACACCTGAAATGGCTTTTCGCCACGTATAGACAGATTGCACACGGCTTGTACTTTTTTGCGTGTTCCTAGATCCGCTTGCAAGTTTTTGTTGCATTGCGTGCAAACGGATGTGTCGTCCGTGCAAAGGGACGTGTCGTCCAACGGCCCGGCGGTGCCTCGCGCTTGACCTTGGCGGTAGACAGGACTACTATTAATGACTCAAAAGTAAGTTACTTGGAAAGACACATGCAAGCCCCGATTGATACCAAGCCCCGTTGGGAGCGGCGCAAGGATGCCCGCCCGCAGGAATTGCTCGCCGCCGCCCTCGACCTGTTTGTCGAACGGGGCTTCGCATCGACGCGCCTGGAGGATGTGGCCAAGCGGGCTGGCGTGTCGAAAGGCACCCTGTACCTGTACTTTGAGAATAAACAAGAGCTGTTCAAGGCCGTGGTGCGCGACAATATCGTGCAGTCGATCGGCGAGGCGGAAGACAGCATGGCCGCCTCGGACAGCAGCAGCGCCGAGTTGTTGCGCAGCATGATGATGCAGTGGTGGGAAGAATTCGGCGCCACCAAGCTGGCCGGTTTGACCAAGCTGATGCTGGCTGAAGCGAACAATTTCCCGGAACTGGCGCAGTTTTACAACGAAGAGGTAGTCACGCGAGGGAATGCGCTGATTGCCACCCTGCTGGAACGGGGCATGCAGCGCGGCGAATTTCGCCAGGTCGATCCCGTGCTCGTCAGCACCATCCTCAGCGCACCCGTCACCATGCTCATGATGTGGACGCATTCCTTCCTGCCGTGCGAGGTCAAGAATATCGATCCGATCGCCTATATGGATGCGTTTATCGACATGAGCTTGCGCAGCCTGCAGGTGGAGGCGCCTGGGAAAAGCTGACGTGCCATGTCCTCTGCTACCGTTCAGTTGCCCCTTTTCCAAGGTTCGCCCCCTCAAATCTGCAGATCGTCGCAAATTCCCTCCATTCCCCGCCTTTATGGTTAACATGTGCTTTCAGCCAGTTCAACGATAAAATGGCGGATTATTACTTCACTTACCGAGTCCAAAGATGAATATCGAACAAGCCCGCTTCAATATGATCGAACAGCAAATCCGTCCATGGGACGTACTGGATATCGACGTGCTGGAGCTGTTGAACGTGGTCAAGCGTGAAGATTTCGTACCGGCCGCCTATAAAAACCTGGCCTTCGTCGATACCGAAATTCCACTGGGCGGCGGCGAATGCATGTTGACGCCGAAGCTGGAAGCGCGCATTTTGCAAGACGTAGCCGTCAAGAAGCATGAAAATGTGCTGGAAATCGGCACCGGTAGCGGCTACATGGCCGCTTTGCTGGCGCACAAGGCGCGGCATGTGACGAGCGTGGAAATCGTTCCCCAATTGAAAACCATGGCCGAGCAGAACCTGGCCGCCAATGGCGTGACGAACGTCACCGTGGAACTGGGTGACGGCGCCCAGGGCTGGAGCAAGGGCGCGCCGTACGACGTGATCGTCGTGTCTGGCGCCCTGGCCGTGTTGCCGGAAGCGTTGTTGCAACAAGTAAAAGTGGGCGGCCGCATCCTGGCCATCATCGGCGAAGCGCCGATCATGTCCGCGCATCTGATCACGCGCAGCTCGGACAAGGCCTACGACACGCGCAAGCTGTTTGAAACCAATGTCACGCCGCTGCAAGCTGTTGCACCGTCGCATTTCCAGTTCTGAGGCGACCGATTCGATGGAGCATTTGAGTGCACCGCAGCTGGCCGCCTGGCTGGCTGACCCTTCCCGCCCGCGTCCGTTGTTGCTGGACGTGCGGGAACAGTGGGAGTTTGACCTGTGCCACCTCGACGGTGCCACCCTGATGCAGATGAACTCGATTCCTGCCCGCATCGACGACCTCGATGAAGACGCCGAGATCGTCTGCATCTGCCATCACGGCATGCGCAGCATGCAAGTGGCGGCCTTCCTGGAGCGCAATGGTTTTGGCAAGATCAGTAATTTGACGGGCGGCGTGCACGCCTGGGCGCTGCAAGTCGACAGCGCGATGCCTAAATACTAAGAGCCTATCCCAGTAGATGAATACATCTCCTGCTGGCGCCCCTCAGAAGCGGGGACTGCGTTGATCGTCGTTGCGTGGCTCGCCACGCGTCCTCCTCACGCCTTGTCCGCGCTCCTGATGAACTGCCAACAGAAGACGCTCCCTACTGGGATAGGTTCTAAGTTATCTTTTCAGTAGATGCACCCAGGCATGTTTTCCTGCATGCCTGCGGAGGCCTGTACCCCGCTCACCCGGCGGGCGCAAGGCAAGCGGTAGCAGATTTTTGATTCCATCAACTTTTGACGACTCCAACGGAGAAATGCAATGCGGAAACCCCTTATCGCCGTGCTGATGACCAGCGCCTTTGTCTCGATGACATGCTCGCTGCAAGCGCAGGCGGCCGATCTCATCCAGGTGTACCAGCAGGCGCTGGCCAATGACGCGCAGTATGCGAGTGCGCGTGCGGCCCTGTCGGCCGGGATGGAGCGGGTTCCGCAGGGGTTGGCAGGCTTGCTGCCGCAAGTGTCGGCTTCAGGCAGCAATACGCGCAACAGCATCGAGCCGATCACCAGCACGATCTCCATGCCGACGGTCAAGGTGCACACGAATACCTACAATCTGACCCTGGCGCAGCCGCTGTTCCGCTGGGATCGTTGGGAAACCTATCAGCAAAGCAAGCTGGCGCAGGCGATTGCCGAAGCGCAATTTGCACAGGTACAGCAAGATCTGATCACGCGCGTGGCGCAAGCGTATTTCGACGTGCTAAGCGCGCAGGACAACCTGGGCGCCACGCAGGCGCAAAAAGTGGCGACGACAGAGCAACTGGCATCGGCCAAGCGCAACTTCGAAGTCGGCACGCAAACGATTACCGATACGCACGAAGCGCAAGCGGCGTACGACCTGGTGGTGGCGCAGGAATTTGCCGCCATCAATGACCTGGCCAACAAGCGCAGCGCCTTGCAAACCATCATCGGTGAAGCGCCAACGTCGCTGGCGCCGATGCGCACGGGCGTGGTCATCAGCGCGCCGGAACCGGCCGCCATCGAACCATGGGTGAGCTCGGCGGAAGAGCAGAACTTCGGCGTCGTCACAGCTCAATTCAACGTGGAATCGGCCAAGCGCGATATCGGCCGCAACCGCGCCGGCCACTATCCGACCCTGGACCTGATCGCCAACGCGGGCCATACCTATACGACGGGCGGCGGCAGCGGCAGTTCCAACAACAACGCCATCGGCGTGCAGTGGAGCATCCCGATCTTCAGCGGCTTTGCCGTCACCAGCAAGGTGCGCGAATCGATCGCGCTGGAAAACAAGGCCCGCAACGATCTGGAAACGGCACGCCGCACGGCATCGCAAGGCGCGCGCCAGGCTTTCCTCGGCGTCAACAGCGGCCTGGCGCAAGTGAAGGCGCTGGAAGCGGCGGAAGTGTCGAGCAAGTCGGCGCTGGAATCGAACCAGCTCGGCTATCAAGTGGGCGTGCGCATCAATATCGACGTCTTGAATGCGCAGAAACAACTGTTCTCGACGCAAAAAGACCTGTCGAAAGCCCGCTACGACACCATCATGAACGGTTTGCGCCTGAAGGCGGCGGCCGGCACCCTGAAGGAAACGGATTTGATGCCCGTCAACGCCTTGCTCGACAAGTAATCTTTTTTCTGCAGATTCAGATGAAAACCAGCCCCGGTGACGGCGCTGGTTTTTCTTCGTCTTGACCTGTTTTCACGCGGCACGGCTGTTGGCTATTTGCGTGAGGATCACCCCCGCCACCACCAGTCCCGCACCGGCCCAATGCAGCGGAGAAATGTGCTTGACGGCAAAGCCCAGCAAACCGTAGCGGTCGATGGCCAGCGCGGCCAGCATTTGTCCGCCGATGACGGCCGCCATGAAGGGGCCGGAACCCATGCGCGGGGCCAGCATCAGCGCGGCCGTAATGTAAAACACGCCGGCCGCGCCGCCCAGCCAGGACCAGCCCGGTCCGCGCATGGCGAGACCGACATCGGGCGCGGGCACCCGCCAGACCAGCATCACGAGCGACGCGAGCACTGCGCTGACGGCCAGCGAGGCGAGCGTGGCCCACAGCGGGTGGCCCAGGTTGCGGCCCAGCGCGGCATTCGCGCCGGCCTGGAACGGGACGACGGCGCCGGCCAGCATGGCCAGCGGGGCAAATACGGTAATCCATCCATGCATATGTGACTCCACAGTTGAGTTGATGGAGTCATCGTATTATGCTGTCATCATTAAATCCAATTCGTAGTTTGTCAGCCAACTATGCAGCAAATGAATAATCTGCGGGCCGTCGATTTGAACCTGCTGGTAATCCTGGAAGCGCTGCTCAGCGAGCGCCATTTGTCGCGCGCGGCCGAGCGCTTGCACATGAGCCAGCCTGCCGTCAGCCATGCGCTGGCCCGCTTGCGCCATCTGCTCGGCGATCCGCTGCTGCTGCGCGGCAAGGGCGGCTTCCAGCCGACGGCGCGTGCTTTGGAGCTGGCGCGGCCGCTGGCCGAAGCCTTGCAAAGCGTGCGCTCCGTGCTCGGTGGCGCCGTCTTCGAGGCGGCCACGGCGCAGCGCGTGTTTCGCCTGGCCATGTCGGATTACGGCGCGGCGCTGACCTTGCCGCGTTTGTTGCGCCGCTTGCGCGTGGAAGCGCCCGGTATCGACCTGGCCATCAGCTATGCCAGCCGATCGGCCGTGATCGCTGGCGTGCAGGATGGCGAGATCGACCTGGCGCTGGGCGTGTTTCCGCAACTGCCCGAGCAGTTACATCGTGAAACCCTGTTCGAGGAAACATTCGTGTGCGCGCTCGATCCTGCCAGCCTGGCGTCCGGTGAAATGCTGAGCCTGGAAACCTATCTGGCGCGCCCGCATGTGCTGGTGGCATCCAGCGAAGGCGGCATGGCGGCCGAAGTCGATGCTGCCCTGGCCCAGCTGGGACAGACACGCCGCATCGCCGTGCGTGTGCCGTACTGGACGGTCGCACCGGAGGTCGTGAGGGGGACGGACTTGATCCTGACGGTGGCGCAGCGCGCCTTGCAGGACAGTGCGGCGCAGGGGCTGGCGCTGTATGCCGTGCCATTTGCCATCGCGCCGTTTGCGTTTGAAACGATACGGCACCGCCGCACGGACGGCGATGCGGGCATCGCCTGGCTACGCGCGGCCATTGCACAGGCCGCCGAGCCAGGCTGAGGACTTACAGCCCGCCGCCCTGGCCGTCGAACTTGCGTTCGATCAATTCGATCTTGTAGCCGTCCGGATCGGTGATGAAGGCGATGACGGTATTACCGCCTTTGACGGGACCCGGTTCGCGCGTGACGTTGCCGCCATTCGCGCGTGCCGCGGCGCAAGCGGCGACGATGTCGTCGGCCGAAATGGCGATGTGGCCATACGCCGTACCCAGCTCGTAGCTGGTGGTGCCATAGTTATACGTCAGTTCCAGTTCCGCATGATCGGGATTCGAGCCATAGCCGACGAAGGCCAGGGTGTACTGGTATTCCGGATTGTCGCTGGTGCGCAGCAGCGTCATGCCCAGGACCTTGGTGTAAAAATCGATGGAGCGCTGCAGGTCGCCGACCCGTAACATGGTGTGCAAAATACGCATCGTAAATCCTTGATGGTGATAGGGGAATGGCAGGATTTTATGCGTTTTACGGCTTTCTTGCCGAGACCGCCCCTGCCGCCCGCTGCTACCGGGGCGGCGGACGGTGGCGTGCTTACTCCAGATGGGCGTCCAAGGTGATTTCCGTGGCCAGCAACTTCGATACGGGGCAACCGAGCTTGGCGCGCAGGGCCGCGTCCTGGAACGCTTCGTCGGTGGCGCCGGGAATGGTCGCCACCAGGGTTAGGTGCACGGCCGTGATGGCATAGCTGCCATCGATTTTTTCCAGGCTGACATCGGCCGTGGTTTTCAGGGCGGTGGCGCGCAGGCCCGCCTCGCCCAGCTGGCCGGACAGGGCCATGGTGAAGCAGGCCGCATGGGCCGCGCCGATCAGTTCTTCCGGATTGCTGCCGGGACCGTCTTCGAAGCGCGTGTTGAAGCCATAGGCTACATTGTCGAGCGCGCCGCTTTGGGTGGAAATAAACCCTTTGCCATCTTTAAGGCCGCCACTCCAGACGGCTGATCCTGTTTTTTTCATGATGTACTCCTTGCGTGGTTCGAGCGCCCATCATGCGCGTGCCACCCTTGCCCTTCCGTTCGTTGCGCCACACAGGGGGCGCATGCGCGCGCCGGGCATCGCCGCTCACGGCGCCGGCGTCACGCGCCAGATGACATTGCCCACGTCGTCCGCCACCAGCACCGCCCCCGCCTTGTCGACGGCCACGCCGACTGGGCGCCCCTGCGCCTTGCCATTGCTGTCCAGGAAACCGGCGATGATGTCCTGCGGTGGCCCGCTGGGCACGCCATTCGCGAAGGGCACGAAGATGACTTTATAGCCGCTGAAAGGCTTGCGGTTCCACGAGCCGTGCTGGCCGATGAAGGCGCCGCCCCGGTAGCGTTCGGGCAGCAAGGTGCCGTCATAAAACGCCAGCCCCAGCGAGGCCGTGTGCGCACCCAGCGCGTAGTCGGGCGCGATGGCGGTGGCCACCAGTTCGGGACGTGGCGGCTTGACCCGCGCATCGACGTGCTGGCCGAAATAACTGTAGGGCCAGCCATAGAAGGCGCCGTCCTTGATGGACGTCATGTAGTCGGGCACCAGGTCGTTGCCCAGCTCGTCGCGTTCATTGACGGCCGTCCACAGTGCCCCGCTGTGCGGCTGCCAGGCCATGCCGACGGGGTTGCGCAAACCCGTCGCATACACGCGTGCCTTGCCCGTCGCGCGCGTGACTTGCCAGATGGCGGCGCGGCCGTCTTCGGCCGACAGACCATTCTCGCCCACGTTGCTGTTCGAGCCGACGGTAACATAGAGAAATTTGCCGTCGGCACTGGCGATGACGTTCTTGGTCCAGTGGTGATTGATGGGGCCGCCCGGCAAATCCACCACCTTCACGCCAGGCGCCGTGATGCTCGTCTGGCCTTCCTTGTAGGGAAAACGCATGAGCGCATCGGCATTGGCGATGTACAGCTCGTTGCCGACCAGCGCCATGCCAAATGGCGAATTCAATCCTTGCAGGAACACGCTGCGCGTTTGCGCCACGCCATTCGCGTCGATGCCGCGCAGCAAGGTGATGCGGTTGGCGCTGGGCGTGGCGGCGCCCGCCTTTTTCATCTGCATCTGCATGATGGCGCCCTTGATGCCCTTGTTATCGTCGGGCTTCGGCGGCGCATTCGTTTCCGCCACCAGCACGTCGCCATTCGGCAGCACGTACAGCCAGCGCGGATGGTCGAGGTCGCGCGCATAGGCATGGATGGCCAGGCCGGGCGCGGCCACGGGGCGCTGTGCCGCCGTCCAGCGCTGCATGGGCGCCACATTGACGGTGGGAATCAGTTGCTTGTCCGGCGCGGGCAGCACGGGTTGCGGGCCGAAGCCGACGGGCATGGCGGGCGCCTGGGCATGGGCGGTAGTGGGGCCGCAGACGGCGGCCAGCAGCAAGGAACAGACGTAACGGTGCATGACGTACTCCATAACGCTAGCAGTGCGTGACAGTTGGAGTCAGCGTGCCTTCTTTGGTTCCAGCTGCGGGTCGGGACGGGCCTGTTTCGGTTCGGTGGGCTTGACCTTTTCCACGCCGGGCTGGGCGCGGCGGTCCGTGTCGACCAGGCCCTGTTCTAGGTCGCTGGCCGCCTGTTGCATGATCTTGCGCGGATGCACGTTTTGCGCATCGGGCGATTCATCGCGCTCGTGCGGCAGACGGTCGACGCCGTCATTCTTGACCTTTTCGTCGGTATTGATCTTGCGTTCGCTATGCTGGGTAACCATATGGCCTCCTGACAGTAAAAGTAACGTGAAATCAGTGTCCTGCCGCGGCAGGCCATCTGCAAGCGGATTTGTCCATGCAGGGAGCGCTGGCGCACGCATGGACGATTCTTTTTCTGCGCTACACTGCGTGCAACACCAAGAACGCCCCTTGCGGGCACACGGCAGCCGCACTATACTGTGGATATATACAGTATTTGCGATGCCGGCGTGCGACGCGACAGCCTGGGGCGGCTTGCCACCGAATTCACTACCGAGACTCTTATGCCCGTCGATACACACGCCGAACAGCGCGCCGAACAGCCAGCCGCGACCTTGCCAGCCCCGGGCGAACGCTTCAACCTGGGTGCCAAGACCATCGCCCTGGTCGTGCGCCAGAATACGGATGGCATTGCCGAACCCGTAAAAAGCATCGTCGATTTCCTGCAAGTGCTGGGCCACACGGTGGTCTTCGAGGCGGAGACGGCCGCGCACCTGAACCTCGCGTTTCCCGGCGTGCACGCCATGTCGCCGGCCGAGATCGGCGCCGCCGCCGATTGCGCCATCGTCATGGGCGGCGACGGCACCATGCTGGGCATTGCGCGCCAGCTGGCGCCATTCGACGTACCCTTGATCGGCATCAATCAAGGGCGATTAGGTTTCATGACCGATATCCCGCTCGAGCGCATGCTGCCCGTGCTGGCGCAAATTCTCGGCGGCCGTTTCAAGGCCGAACGCCGCACCTTGCTCGAAGGCAGCGTGCTGCGCGACGGCGAGTCGATTCACGTGGGCATGGCTGTCAACGATGTCGTCGTCTCGCGCGGCACCGGCGCGGGCATGGCCGAATTGCGCGTCGAGGTCGATGGCCACTTCATGTACAACCAGCGGTCGGATGGCTTGATCATTTCCACGCCGACGGGCTCGACCGCGTACTCGCTGTCGGCCGGCGGCCCGCTGCTGCATCCGACCCTGGGCGGCATCGTGCTCGTGCCGATCGCCCCGCATGCGCTGTCGAACCGCCCCATCGTCTTGCCCGACTCCAGCCAGATCGTCGTGGAAATCGTGCGCGGGCGCGATATCAGCGTCAATTTCGACATGCAGACCTTTGCCAGCCTGGTGCAGCAAGACCGCATCCTCATCCGCCGTTCGCCGCACACGATTACCTTCCTGCATCCGGAAGGGTGGAGCTACTACAACACCCTGCGTGAAAAATTGCACTGGAATGAGTACCCGTCGGGCGAGGGCAAGCTCAGCTAACTTTTTCTCCACCTCAACCCGCGGTGCGCCGCCCAACCACAGAAGCCATGCTCCATACACTGTCCATTCGCGATTTTGTCATTGTCGATACCATTGAACTGGAATTTTCCGCCGGTTTCAGCGTGCTGACGGGCGAGACGGGCGCCGGCAAGTCCATCCTCATCGATGCGCTGACCCTGGCGCTGGGCGGGCGCGGCGACGCCAGCGTGGTGCGCGAAGGCGCGGCCAAGGCCGACATCACGGCCGATTTCTCCGTCAGCGACGTGGCGCAAGCCTGGTTGGTGGCGCATGAATTCGCCAACGACGATGGCGGCGCCCTGCTGCGCCGCGTGATCGACAACGCGGGCCGCTCGAAAGCGTACATCAACGGCATCCCCGCCACGGCCGCGCAGCTGCGCGAACTGGGCGACATGCTGGTCGACATCCACGGCCAGCACGCGCACCAGTCCTTGCTGAAAAGCGAAGCGCAGCGCGCCTTGCTCGACGGCCAGGCGACGGCGCGCGAAGCGGGCGCGGAACAGGATGCGCGGCAAGTGGCCGCCCTGCACAAGCGCTGGCGCGCCCTCGTGCGCCAACGCGAGGAATTCGAAACGAATGCGGCCAACGTGCTGTACGAGCGTGAACGCCTGGAATGGCAAGTGGGAGAGCTGGAAAAACTGGCCGCCAAGCCCGGTGAATGGACGGACATCACGAACGAGCACAGCCGTCTGTCGCACGCGGCCAGCCTGCTGGAAGGGGCGCAGGAAGCCTTGTCCCTCATTTCCGAGTCGGAAGACCACCCGATCGTGTCGCAACTGTCGGCCCTGAACCAGAAGCTGGGCAAGCTCGTGTCCGTCGATGCGGAATTGCAGCCGATTGTCGATCTGATCGAGTCGTCGCGCATCCAGTTGCAGGAATCCGTTTACGCGCTGAACAATTACCTGGACCGGGTGGAACTGGACCCGGAGCGCCTGCACCAGCTCGACGCGCGCATGGAAGCCATGCACAGCACGGCCCGCAAATTCCGCGTCACGCCGGAAGAGTTGCCCGAGGAACACGTGAAGCTGTCGGAAAAGCTGCAGCACCTGGCCGACGCTTCCGACATCGAAGGCTTGCTGCGCCAGGAAGCGAAGATCGAGGCCGAGTACCGCGCCGTGGCCGAGCGCCTGTCCGCCACGCGCCACGCGGCCGCCCTGGAACTGGGGCAAGCCGTCACGCGCGCCATGCAGGAACTGAGCATGACGGGCGGCAGTTTTGAAATCGCTCTGCACCCGTGCGAACCGGCCGCCCACGGACTCGAGCAAGTCGAGTTCCTCGTCGCCGGCCATGCGGGCACGGCGCCGCGTTCCCTGGCCAAGGTGGCGTCCGGCGGCGAACTGGCGCGCATCGCGCTGGCCATTTCCGTCATTACCTCGCACGCCACGACCACGCCGACCCTGATCTTCGACGAGGTCGACAGCGGCATCGGCGGCGCCGTCGCCGAGGTCGTGGGGCGGCTATTGAAACGCCTGGGACAGGGACGCCAGGTGCTGTGCGTGACCCACTTGCCGCAAGTGGCCAGCCAGGCGAATCAGCATTTCCAGGTAGCAAAAAGCACCCTGGACAATGGCAAGACGGCCTCGCGCATCGACATGCTCGACGCCAAGGCCAGGGTGGAAGAAGTGGCGCGCATGCTGGGCGGCCTGGAAATCACGGCCACCACGCGCAAGCATGCGCGTGAACTGCTCGCGATTTGATTCATGGCTGGGGGCAGACCGGGGTCAGACCCGCCGGGTCTGACCCCAGCCCTTGGCTGTATCCGCGCTGAGCTTGACGTTAGCGGCATTGAGGGTCTGACCCCAGCACTTCGCTATTAACTCAATGCAACTATAATAACTGGCTAATCCATCCAACGCCTTCGAAGAGCCTTCATGTCATTTCAAACAGAACCGCCGTACACGCATGGCAGCATCGACCGCAGCGCCGTGGTGCTCGTCAACCTGGGCACGCCCGATGCACCGACGTCGTCGGCCGTGCGGCGTTACCTGAAGCAATTCTTGTCCGATCCGCGCGTGGTAGAGATTCCCCGCATCGTCTGGTGGTTCATCCTGAACCTGATCATCTTGCCGTTCCGCTCCGGCCAGTCGGCCAAGAAATATGCATCGATCTGGACGCGCGAGGGCTCGCCCCTGAAAGTGCATACGCAAAAGCAGGCCAAGTTGCTGGCCGGCGCCCTGGCCGAGCGCGGCCATGACGGCGTGACGGTGGCGATGGCCATGCGCTACGGTTCGCCTTCCTTGCCGGAAGTGCTGGCCAAGCTGAAAAGCGAAGGCTGCGAGCGCATCGCCATCCTGCCGGCCTATCCGCAATATTCTGGCACGACGACGGGTTCCATCTACGACGCCGTGTTTGCCCATTACGCCACCGTGCGCAATGTGCCGGAATTGCGCTTCATTAAGCAATACCACGAGCACGACACGTATATCGACGCCTTGCGCGATTCCGTACTGAATCATTGGGAAGCGCATGGCCGTCCGGAAAAACTGGTGATGAGTTTTCATGGCGTACCCAAGCGCACCTTGCTGCTGGGCGACCCCTACCACTGCCAATGCCTGAAAACGGCGCGCCTGCTGGCGGAAAAGTTAAAATTAAGCAAAGAGCAATATGTGGTGACCTTCCAGTCGCGCTTTGGCAAGGCCGAATGGCTGCAGCCGTACACGGCGCCCACCCTGGTGGCGCTGGCCCAGCAAGGTGTCAAGCGCGTCGATCTGCTGTGCCCGGGTTTTACCAGCGATTGCCTGGAAACCCTGGAAGAGATCGCCATGGAAGCGAAGCATGATTTCGAGACGGCCGGCGGCCAGCAGTTTCATTACATCGCTTGCCTGAACGAAACGCCGGCCTGGATTGCGGGCATGGCGGAAATTGCGGAACAGCACATGATTGGCTGGCCGACGATGAAGACGGCGGCGCAGCGCGAAGCGGACAAGAAAGCGGGCGAGCAGGCGCGCACGGCAGCGCTGGCCTTGGGCGCGACGAATTAAGGATTGTAAATTTTTGACAATAAAAAGCCGCGCTTGCGCGGCTTTGTCATGTCTGGCGCGGCCAAGCAGCTTTCCAAATAGCAACACAGCCAATGGCGATGGCGGCGGCGGGGCTGGTAGAATGCCCGCTTTGCCGTGGGAAGCCTGGAAAATCAAGGGATGCGCGCACGGATCGCTGGCCGAAATGGATAGCATTTTGTAATACGCTGTAACATGGACCGATGTAATTCCGGTTTTGCCACGAATACCCCTTGAAACAATAGGATATAGCCCCATCTGCCCGTTAGTGTTGTAAAGATAGTTAGACTAACTCATTTAAGTCATTGATTG
Source organism: Janthinobacterium sp. HH104 (assembly GCF_001758715.1). Classification (NCBI taxonomy): domain Bacteria; kingdom Pseudomonadati; phylum Pseudomonadota; class Betaproteobacteria; order Burkholderiales; family Oxalobacteraceae; genus Janthinobacterium; species Janthinobacterium sp. HH104. The sequence continues at coordinate 14,237 of NZ_LRIB01000008.1, forward strand.
TAGGAGCTTTTCAGATGCAAGATCAGGAAAACCAAGCTGTACCTAATCCGCAAGCGGACGCCGCGGCGACTGCCCCATCGACTCCCGCAGAGCCTACTTTGGAAGAGCAGCTGGCGAGTACCGAGGCGCGTCTTGCAGAGATGCACGATGCCTTCATGCGCGCCAAGGCTGATGGCGAAAATATCCGTCGCCGCGCGCAGGAAGATGTTGCTAAAGCGCATAAATTCGCAGTCGAGAGCTTTGCCGAAGCCATGGTGCCCGTCAAAGACAGCCTGGAAACGGCGCTGACGGTGGAAGCACCGACCATCGAATCGCTGAAAGAAGGCGTCGAGATGACCTTGAAGCAACTGAACGCCGCGTTCGAGCGCAACCGCCTGGTGGAAGTATTGCCAGTGCAGGGCGAAAAGCTCGATCCGATGAAACACCAGGCCGTTGCCGTGGTGCCGGCGGACCAGGAAGCCAATACCATCGTGTCAGTCCTGCAAAAGGGCTATATGATTGCGGACCGCCTGCTGCGTCCAGCCATTGTAACGACCGCGCAAGCAAAATAATCAGAGGGCGGCATCAAGCAAGCCTTGAAACCATGCCGCTTTGCCACATATAAGAACCATCTGAAATCTAGCAAATAAAAGGAAATAAATCATGGGTAGAATTATCGGTATCGATCTGGGAACCACGAATTCCTGCGTTTCCATCATGGAAAACGGTCAACCAAAGGTAATCGAAAACGCTGAAGGCGCACGCACGACGCCGTCGATTATTGCTTATCAAGAAGATGGCGAAATTCTCGTCGGCGCGCCAGCGAAACGCCAGGCCGTGACCAATCCGAAAAACACGCTGTACGCAGTCAAGCGTCTGATCGGTCGCAAGTTCGACGAAAAAGAAGTTCAAAAAGACATCGCGCTGATGCCGTACCAGATCATGAAAGCCGACAACGGCGATGCATGGATCGGCGTACGCGACAAAAAACTGGCTCCGCCGCAAATTTCGGCTGAAGTCCTGCGCAAGATGAAAAAAACGGCAGAAGACTACCTCGGTGAAGAAGTCACCGAAGCCGTCATCACCGTGCCTGCGTACTTCAACGACTCGCAGCGTCAAGCCACCAAGGATGCCGGCCGTATCGCTGGCCTGGACGTCAAGCGCATCATCAACGAGCCAACCGCGGCAGCGCTGGCGTTCGGCCTGGACAAGACCGAAAAAGGCGACCGTAAAATCGCCGTGTATGACTTGGGTGGCGGTACGTTCGACGTGTCGATCATCGAAATCGCGGATGTTGATGGCGAGAAACAATTTGAAGTGCTGTCGACCAACGGTGACACCTTCCTGGGCGGCGAAGACTTCGACCAGCGCGTCATCGATTACATCATCGACGAGTTCAAGAAGATCAACGGCATCGACCTGAAAAAAGATCCGATCGCCCTGCAGCGCATCAAGGCTTCGGCCGAGCGCGCGAAGATCGAATTGTCGTCGTCGCAGCAAACCGAAATCAACGAGCCGTACATCGCCATGGCGAACGGCGCGCCGGTCCACTTGAACCTGAAGATGACCCGCGCCAAGCTGGAATCGCTGGTGGAAGAGCTGATCACGGCCACGATGGAACCATGCCGCATTGCTATCAAAGATGCAGGCGTGAAAGTGTCGGACATCGATGACATTATCCTGGTCGGCGGTATGACCCGTATGCCGAAGGTGCAGGAAAAAGTGAAGGAATTCTTCGGCAAGGATCCACGCAAGGACGTGAACCCGGACGAAGCCGTCGCCGTGGGCGCAGCGATTCAAGGTTCGGTCCTGTCGGGCGAACGCAAGGACTTGCTGTTGCTGGACGTTACTCCTCTGTCCCTGGGTATCGAAACCCTGGGCGGCGTGATGACCAAGATGATCCACAAAAACACGACGATTCCGACCAAGTTCAGCCAAGTGTTCTCGACGGCCGACGACAATCAGCCTGCGGTGACCATCAAGGTCTTCCAGGGTGAGCGCGAAATCGCCGCCGGCAACAAGGGTCTGGGCGAATTCAATCTGGAAGGCATCCCGCCAGCATCGCGCGGCACGCCACAGATCGAAGTGACCTTCGACATTGACGCCAACGGCATCTTGCATGTCGGCGCGAAAGACAAGGCCACCGGCAAGGAAAACAAGATCACGATCAAGGCCAATTCCGGCTTGACCGAGGCTGAAATCCAGAAGATGGTCAAGGATGCCGAGCTGAACGCGGAAGAAGACAAAAAGGTCAAAGAATTGGCCGAGTCGCGCAACCAGGCCGATGCTCTGGTACACTCGACCCGGAAATCCTTGACCGAATACGGCGACAAGCTGGATGCGGGCGAGAAAGAGAAGATCGAAGCGGCGATCACCGACCTGGAAGCAAGCATCAAGGCGGGCGACAAGGCTGAGATCGACGCCAAGGTGGAAGCACTGTCGAGCGCATCGCAGAAACTGGGCGAAAAAATGTATGCCGACATGCAAGCGCAGCAAGCTGCCGGCGGCGCGGAAGGTGCACAGCAAGCTGCTGGCGCATCGGACGCAGGCGCCAAGCAAGACGACGTTGTTGACGCTGACTTCAAAGAAGTCAAAGACAGCAAGTAATGTCTTGCGCTCCCATGAACTGGGGGCAGCCGGGCTGAACGCTACATCGCGGGATTAGCCGCGAAGACCGGCCGAGCCGAGTCGTTGCCCAGTGCAGCACTCGACTCGGCTTTTTCGTGTAATTTTTACATCAGTAGATAGACTGCAAGGTGCCGACAACATGGCAAAGCGTGATTTTTACGAGACACTCGGTGTCGCAAAAAATGCTTCGGAAGAAGAGATCAAAAAGTCTTACCGTAAACTGGCGATGAAATACCATCCGGACCGCAATCCGGACAGCAAGGAATCGGAAGAAAAGTTTAAGGAAGTCAAAGAAGCCTACGAGATGCTGACCAATCCGGAAAAGCGCGATGCGTATGACCGTTATGGTCACGCTGGCGTGGACCCGAACATGGGCGGCGGTGGCGGCTTCGGCGGCGGTGCTGGCGGCTTTGCCGACAGCTTCGGCGATATCTTCGGCGACATCTTTGGCGGTGGCGGTGGACGCAGCCGCAATGCGGGGCCACAGGTGTACCGTGGCGCCGACTTGCGCTACAACCTGGAAATTACACTGGAGCAAGCTGCTCACGGCTTCGACACGACCATCCGCGTGCCGAGCTGGGACAAGTGCGACACGTGCCACGGCAGCGGTGCCAAGCCGGGCACGTCGCCCACCACCTGCGGTACGTGCGGTGGCCACGGCCAGGTGCGCATGCAGCAAGGTTTCTTCAGCATCCAGCAAACCTGCCCGAAATGCCATGGCAGCGGCAAGGTCATCACCGACCCGTGCACGCCATGCGGCGGTGCCGGTCGCATCAAGCGCAACAAGACCCTGGAAGTGAAAATTCCAGTCGGTATCGACAACGGCATGCGTATCCGTTCGTCCGGCAACGGTGAACCGGGCACGAATGGCGGTCCGTCGGGCGACCTGTATGTGGAAATCCACATCAAGCCGCACGCCGTGTTCCAGCGCGAAGGCGACGACCTGCATTGCGAAATGCCGATCTCGTTCACCAAGGCGGCTTTGGGCGGCGAAATCGAAGTACCTACCCTGAACGGCAAAGTGTCGTTCACGATCCCGGAAGGCACCCAGTCGGGCAAGACTTTCCGCCTCAAAGGCAAGGGCATCAAGGGCGTGCGCTCCGGTTACGCGGGCGACCTGTTCTGCCACGTGGCCATCGAAACGCCCGTGAAATTGACGGAAAAACAGAAAGACCTGCTGCGCGACTTTGAAAAGTCGACGACCGAGGGCGGTGCCAAGCACAGTCCGCAAAGCAAGACCTGGAAAGACAAGGTCAAGGATTTTTTTGAATAAGCACACGTAATACCATGCGCCGGGATGCTTCAACATCCCGGCGTTTTTTTCATCACGACTGAGCAATGTGCGGGCATCGCCGGCCTATGGGCGCGATCTGCCGCCAATTCAGTCGTACGTACACAATGGGAGCGATATGACCGAACAGAAAAATGGCCCGGCCCTGGCGGAACTGCTGCAGCGTAACCGCCGCTGGGCCGACTCGATGGTGGCGAAGGACCCGAACTTCTTCAAGAACCTGGAAGCGCAAACGTCGCCCGAATACCTGTGGATCGGCTGCTCCGACAGCCGCGTGCCAGCGAATGAACTGCTGGGCATGGCGCCTGGCGACGTGTTTGTGCACCGTAATATTGCCAATGTGGTCGTGCATTCCGATCTCAATTGCCTGTCCGTCCTGCAATTTGCTGTGGACGTGCTGAAAGTCAAACATATCATCATCGTCGGCCATTACGGCTGCAAGGGCGTGCATGCTGCCATGACGGGCACGCGCATCGGCCTGGTCGATAACTGGCTGCGCCACGTGCAGGACGTGGGCCAGAAGCATGAGCGCTACCTGGGTGACGTGCTGACGAGCCGCCAGCGCGGCGACCGCCTGTGCGAACTGAACGTGGTGGAACAGGTCTTGAACGTGTGCCAGACCACCGTCGTGCAAGATGCGTGGGAACGGGGCCAGGAACTCAGCGTGCACGGCTGGGTCTATGGCTTGAAGGATGGCTTGCTGAACGACCTGGAAGTGACCGTCACGGCTGGCCACGAGCTGGCGCCGCGCATGGCGACGCGCCTGGCCCGCTACGAAGCCATCGCGTAATCAATGCCGGCGCCGTGCTTACGGCGCCGCATTGTCCAGGCGGCCCAGGTAATCGGCCGCCTCCCGCACGCCTTCCTGCGCCGCCTGGCGCAGCCAGGTTTTGGCCTGGGGAATGTCTTGCGGCGTGCCCCGGCCTTCGGCCAGCGCCACGCCATAGTGGTAACGCGCCAGCCGCGCATAGGCGGCGTCATCATTCGTATGTGCGCCGCGCCGCATCAGCGCCGTCGCCTGCGCCAGATCCTTGGTCACGCCGATGCCCGTTTCATACAGCTGGGCCAGCCAAATCATCGAATACACATCGTTCCAGCGCCGGATGCAATCTTCAAAGATGGCGACGGCGGCCGCATGGTCGCCCGTCTTGTCGGCCGCATAGCCGTACAAACACTTGATGCGCTTGTCGCTGTGCACATAGGCTTTGTAGCTGAGATCGCTTTCACCTTCGCTATCCTGCGCGTGGGCGAAAGCAGGGAACAGCAAGGCGAGCAGCAGGGCGTAGGTGGGCATGGCTATCCTGGTCTATGGTTGAGAATTGGTAGGTAAGCAAGTTGCATGCTCACCCCATTCCCGGGCAAAGTCCCTGCTGTTGCACCATTGCGTGACAGTGCCTGTTGCAGCGTGGCGCAACGCGCCGCGCATATCCATATAGTAAATGCTTCGTTTGCAAGCAAGGCTGGCGGGCATACAGTGGACTTCCCCAGACTCTTGGCGAACTCCCATGTCGGCCGTCCTGAAACCCGTGCAATCCACCAGTCACTTCCGTATCGAGACTTTCGATGCGCCGCTCGGCGCGCAAGTGCTGGGTCTGGACCTGGCGCAGCCGCTGTCGCAGGGCGATTTCCAGCGCCTGCACCACGCCCACCTCGATCATCACGTGCTGGTGTTTCGCGACCAGCGCATCACGCCGCAGCAGCAAGTCGATTTCAGCCGCCGCTTCGGCCCGCTGCAAATCCACGTGCTGCGCCAGTTCCAGCTGCCATCGCAGCCGGAAGTGCTGATCATCTCGAACATCGTTGAAAACGGCCAGCCCATCGGCCTCGGCGACGCTGGTCATTTCTGGCATTCGGACTTGTCGTACAAGGAAGTGCCCAGCCTCGGCTCCATGCTGCACGCGCAAGAGTTGCCGGACGAGGGCGGCGATACCGTCTTTGCGAATATGCACCTGGCCTGGGAAAGCTTGCCGGCCGCGCTGCGCCACGCCGTGCGCGGGGCCCGTGCCGAGCATAGCTATTTGAGCCAGTATGAGGAATTGCGCCGCCGCAACCCATGGCGCCCCGCGCTGACGCAGGCGCAGATCGATGAAGTCAAACCCGTTACCCATCCCGTCGTGCGCGTGCGTCCGGAAACGGGACGCCGCGCCCTGTTTGTCAGCGAGCACTTCACCACGCGCATCGTCGGCTTGCCCGACGATGAAAGCCGCGCCCTGCTCGATGAACTGTTTGCCCACAGCGTGCGCCCCGAGCACCTGTATGTGCATCGCTGGCAACCGCACGACCTGGTGTTCTGGGACAACCGTTCCCTGATGCATCTGGCGACAGGTTGTCCGTCCGACCAGCGCCGCAAGCTGTATCGCACGACCATCGAAGGCGATGCGCCGTACTGATTTTTTTGAACGTAGTTGACCAAGGAGTGTCCATGTTGCCGATCTTGACTTTTACCCGCCGCCTGCTTGCCACCATTGCCGTGCTGTGCATGGCCATGCCCATGGCCCGGGCCGAAGGGCAGATCCGCATCGCGGGCCAGCACGGCATCACTTTTCTTTTGCTCAATATCGCGCAGGAACAAAAGCTGATTGAAAAGCATGGCAAGCAGCAGGGCGTCGATGTGAAAGTCGAGTGGATCACCCTGTCTGGCGGCCCGGCCATCAACGATGCTTTGTTGTCGGGTAATATCGATATCGCGGGTGCTGGGCTGGGTCCGCTCTTGACCATCTGGGACCGCACGAAAGGCCGGCAGAATGTGCGCGGCGTGGCTTCGCTGGGCAATTTCCCCTATTACCTGGTCAGCAATAATCCCAAGGTAAAAACCCTGGCGGACTTGACGGACAAGGACCGCATCGCCTTGCCGGCCGTCTCCGTTTCCGTGCAAGCGCGCATCCTGCAAATGGCCGTGGCGAAACAGTGGGGCGACAAGGAATTCGCCCGCCTCGACAAGATCACGCAAACCCTGCCGCACCCGGATGCGGCCGCAGCCATCATCGCCGGCGGCACGGAGCTCAGCGGCCACTTCGGCAATTCACCATTCCAGGAACAGGAGCTGGCGCAAAACCCGAACGCGCACATCATCCTGAACTCGTACGACGTGCAGGGCGGACCGAGCTCGTCGACCTTGCTGTATGCGACGGAAAAGTACCGCAAGGACAATCCGAAAACCTACCGCGCCTTCATCGCCGCCCTGGCGGAAGCAGCGCAGTATGCGAGCAGCAATCCGCAAGGTGCGGCCGACATCTACATCAAGGTGAATAAAAGCAAGGTGGACCGCAATCTGCTGCTGAAAATCTTTGCCAACCCGCAAGTGCAATTCAAGATCGCGCCGCAAAACACCTATGGCTTGGCGCAATTCCTGCACCGCGTAAGCGCCATCCGCAACTTGCCCGGCAGCTGGCGCGATTATTTCTTTGACGACCCTGCCATCACACAAGGAGGCTGACATGAACGCACCCGCTTTTCATCTGGTCCGTCCTCCGGTTGCGCTACAGCCCTTGCTCAGCGTCAAGCATGTCAGCCTGGAATACCGCACCGAGCAGCGCACCGTGCGCGCCACGCATGAAGTCAGTTTCGACGTGTTTCGCGGCGACCGTTTCGTGCTGCTGGGACCATCGGGCTGCGGCAAGTCGTCACTGCTGAAAGCCGTGGCCGGCTTCATCGCGCCGCGCGCGGGCAGCATCGCCATGCAGGGCCAGCCCATTCATAAACCGGGGCCGGACCGTGTCGTCGTGTTCCAGGAGTTCGACCAGTTGCCGCCCTGGAAAACCGTGCTGGAAAACGTCATGTTCCCCTTGCTTGCCAGCAAGCGCCTGGACAAGCAGGCGGCCCGCGAGCGCGCCCATCACTGGATCGCCAAGGTGGGCTTGGCCGGCTTTGAAGATGCCCATCCGCATACCTTGTCGGGCGGTATGAAGCAGCGGGTCGCCATCGCCCGCGCCCTGGCCATGCAGCCGGAAGTGCTGCTGATGGACGAGCCGTTCGCCGCCCTCGATGCGCTGACGCGGCGCAAGATGCAGGAAGAACTGAGCCGCCTGTGGGAAGAGCTGCGCTTTACCCTCGTGTTCGTTACGCATTCGATCGAGGAAGCGCTGGTCGTGGGCAACCGCATCTTGCTGCTGTCGCCCCATCCGGGCCGGGTGCGTGCCGAATTGAACAGTCACCAGTTCGGCTTGCACAGCGCGGGCAGTGTGGAATTCCAGGCCGCCAGCAGCCGCATCCACGGCTTGCTGTTCGATGAGGAAGTCGCTCCCGTTCCGCAATCAGTTACCGCGCAGCGGGAAGCCGTATGAGCGCGCTGCTGGAACCACCGATCCGCCAGGAATTCGTCTATGCGGCGCCGCCACCAGCCGGCGTCACCGTCGAACGGCCGCTGTCGCGCTGGCAGCGTGTGAGCCAGCACGCGCTGTGGCGCAAGGCGCTCATTTTGCTCAGCCTGGCCCTGCTGTGGGAAGGCGCGGCGCGCTGGACGCAGAACGATTTATTGCTGCCCAGTTTTTTGCAGACGGCGCAGGCGTTTATCGGCGGCATCGCCAGCGGTGAATTGCTTACGCGAACAGCCGCCTCCCTCGTCGTCTTGCTGCAAGGCTATGCGGTGGGCGTGCTGGCCGCCTTCGTGCTGACCTTGCTGGCCGTGTCGAGCCGCATCGGGCGCGACCTGCTGGAAACCCTGACGGCCATGTTGAATCCCTTGCCGGCGATTGCCTTGCTGCCGCTGGCCTTGCTGTGGTTCGGCCTGGGGCGCGCCAGCCTGATATTCGTCATCGTCCATTCCGTGATGTGGCCGCTGGCCTTGAACACGTATGCGGGTTTCCAGGGCGTGCCCGAAACCCTGCGCATGGCGGGCCGCAACTATGGCTTGAACGGCTTGCGCCTGGTGCTGCACATCCTCGTGCCGGGCGCCTTGCCTTCCATTGTTTCTGGCTTGAAGATAGGCTGGGCGTTTGCCTGGCGTACCCTGATCGCGGCCGAGCTGGTGTTTGGCACGACGTCGGGGCAGGGCGGCCTGGGCTGGTACATCTTCCAGAACCGCAACGAGCTGTACACGGACAAGGTGTTTGCCGGTCTGGCCGCGGTGATCGTCATCGGCTTGCTGGTGGAAAACATCGGCTTTCGCAGCCTGGAGCGCGTCACCTTGAAACGCTGGGGCATGCAACGGTAGTTGTCACGATAATTATTTCAGCATGCTGCGCGCCGCCGCGATGATTTGCCGCGACAGCTGCTCCATGCGCGGCGACTGCACCTTCCACGTATGCCAGTACAGGGCCACGTCGGCCGGCGTCTTGGGCGTGAGCATTTCCACCAGTTCGCCATCCGTATTCGCTTTCAGCAGCAACTCGGGCACCATGCCGTAGCCGAGGCCGTAGCGGATGGCGTTGAAGTGCGAGGTGGCGCCCGGCACGTAATGGCAGGGGTAGGCCCCTTCGGGCAGCCCCAGCGCCTCTTGCAGGAACGACGATTGCAAGGTGTCCTTGCGCGTGTAGGCGACGACGGGCGCCGTGCGCGCCGCCTTGCGCGTCAGCCCGTGCGCGAACCACTGCTGGCGGAACGCGGGCGTGGCCACCAGCCAGTAGCGCATCACGCCCAGCGGCTCGGCCGTGCAGCCGCGCATGGGTTTCGGCTCCGTGCTGATGCAGCCGATCGCCATGCCTGTTTCCAGTAAGGTGTACGTGTGGTCCTGGTCTTCCACGGTCAGATCCAGCAGCACGCGCTCGCGTATCAGCACCTCGGACAGGGCGGGGAAAAACCAGGTGCCCATCGAATCGGCGTTCAGCGCCAGCACCAGGGTCAGCGGGGCATCCTGCTGCACCGCCAGTTCCGCCTGCAAGTCCGCTTCCAGCAACTTGGCCCGTTTCAGATACTGCATCAGCCGCTGGCCCATGCGTGTGGCCCGCGCGGGGCGGCTGCGCACGATCAGTGCATTGCCCAACTGGCTTTCCAGCGCCCGCACGCGCTGGGAAATGGCGGGGGAGGTCAGGTGCAGCCGCAGCGCCGCCTGTTCGAAACTGCCCGTTTCGACGACGGCGCGGAATGCTTCCGTATGTTTGGGATTGAGATCCATGGTCATCGCTTGCATAAGAAAAATTTATCAATACTAAATAATACTTACTTTTCATAAGGATGAGTGTGTTGCAGTGCACAATGCCTCTTTGATGGAGTACCGCGCGCCAGCGTGCGGCCTCCTGACAGCAAGGAATCCCACCATGGAAGCACAAGCGAACGACAGCAGCATCCGCAAGCCCCAGTCTAAGCTGGCGCGCAATCTGAAATTCGGCCTGGGATTGACCCTGGGCCTGGGCATGGCCGCCGCGCTGGCGGGCGGCTGGTGGCTGCGCCAGGCGTGGCAGGATTTGCCGGCCGTCGAACACCTGGCCCAGTACAAGCCCGCGCTGCCGCTGCGTATTTTCTCGAGCGAAGGCGAGCTGCTGGCCGAATACGGCGAAGAACGCCGCGAATTTTTGCCCCTCAAGGAAATCCCGCTGCGCATGCGCCAGGCCTTGCTGGCCATCGAGGATGCGCGTTTCTACGAGCATGGCGCCGTCGACTTCTATGGCTTGACGCGCGCCACCTTGGCCAACGTCGTCACGGGCCATCATGCGCAAGGCGCCAGCACCATCACCATGCAGGTGGCGCGCGACTTCTTCCTGTCGCGCGAAAAGACCGTGCAGCGCAAGCTGACGGAGATGCTGCTCGCCTACAAGCTGGAGCAGCACTACGGCAAGGACAAGCTGCTGGAACTGTATATGAACCAGATTTATCTGGGCGAGCGTTCCTACGGTTTTTCCGCCGCCTCGAACATTTACTTTGACAAGCCGCTGGCGGACGTCAGCATCGCCGAAGCGGCCATGCTGGCCGGCTTGCCGAAAGCCCCGTCGGCCTACAACCCCGTCGCCAATCCCCAGCGCGCCACCGTGCGCCAGCACTACATCCTGCAGCGCATGCGCGAACTCGGTTACATCACGCCAGCCGAATACGACGCGGCCGTGGCGGAAAAGCTGGCCCTGAACAAGGACCGCAACAGCTCCGTGCATGCGGCCGCATATGCGGTCGAGGAAGCGCGCCAGCTGATCCTGCAAAGCTATCCCGAAGGCGCTTACAGCATGGGCCTGGACGTGACGACCACCATCCGCATGGCGCCGCAACGGGCGGCCGACAAGTCGCTGCGCGATGGGCTATTGAATGCGCAGGCGCGCCGTGGCTACCGTGGCCCGGAAGCGCGCCTGGCCGCCTCCGAAGACAGCGTGGCGCGCCAACTGGCCGCCTACCCGGACAGCGGAGAATTGCGCGCCGCCCTTGTGCGCAAGGTCGATACCGCCGGCAAGCGCCAGGTGACGGCGCAGCTGCGCAATGGCGACGAGATCGTGCTGACGGCCTCGGAAGCGCGCCTGGGCGGCAAGCTGCAGTGGGACGGCAAGCGCGCCATCGCCGAGGGCAGCGTGATCCGCGTGGTGCGCGACGCGGCGAAAAAGGGCTGGCTGGTGAGCCAACTGCCCGAAATGGAAGGCGCGCTCATTTCCGTCGAGGCGCACAGCGGCGAGATCGTCGCCATGGCGGGCGGCTTCGATTTTTACCGCAACCACTACAACCACGCCATGCAGGCCTACCGCCAGCCCGGTTCCAGCTTCAAGCCCTTCGTGTATTCGGCGGCGCTGGAAAAGGGATATTTCCCCGGCACGGCCGTCGACGACACGCAACGCTTGCTGCTGCCGCAGGAAACGGGCGCACGGCCTTGGCGCCCGCGCAATTACGGCAACAACTATGAAGGCTTCATCAGCGTGCGGCGCGGCCTCGTGCGTTCGAAAAACCTGGTGGCCGTGAGCCTGATGCAGGCGGCCGGCCCCGGCTACGTGCAGCACTACGCCACGCGCTTCGGCTTCGAGGGCGCGCGTAATCCCGTGTCCCTGCCTCTGGCGCTGGGCGCGGGCGCCGTCACACCGCTGCAGCTGGCGCAATCGTATGCAGTGTTTGCCAACGGCGGCATGCAGATGCCGCCGAAACTGATCAAGGAAGTGCGCAGCCGCAGCGGAGAAGTGCTGTTCAGCGATGCGGCGCCACGCGCCAAGGATACGCCGGCACCGGGCACGCAAGTGATCTCCACGCGCAATGCCTACGTCATGGATAGCATGCTGCGCGACGTCGTCAAGAGCGGCACGGGCCGCGGCGCGCTGGCGCTGGGACGCGGCGACGCTGCCGGCAAGACGGGCACGTCGAATAACGCCTACGACGCCTGGTTCGCCGGCTACTCGTCCGGCCTCGTCTCCGTCGTCTGGCTCGGCTACGACCAGCCGAAAAGCCTGGGCAATGCCACGGGGGGGACTTTGGCGCTGCCCGTCTGGCGCGACTACATGCAGGTGGCCGTGCAGGGCCGCCGCGAACAGGTGCTGGCCGAACCGCCTGGCCTGGCCCTGCTCGACGGCGATTACGTGTATGCCGAATACCTGGCTGGCGACTGCCTGAAGGATAACTTTGCCTTTATCCACAGCAGCGTCGGCTGCGGCAGCGGCGATGCGGATACGCGCATGGCGCACGGTGACGCCGGCGATGGCGGCTCGAGCACGGGCACGAACGAAGCGCGCACCCTGAGCGAAGCGCGCGAACGCGAACAAATTCTCAAATCATTTTCGGAAGAGTAAGACCATGCTGCTATATACGATTTACCTGGTGGCGATCGTCGCCGAAGCGATGTCCGGCGCCATCATGGGCATGCGGCGCGGCATGGACTTGTTCGGCATCTGCATGATCGGCACCGTCACGGCACTCGGCGGCGGTACCGTGCGCGACGTGCTGCTGGGGCACTATCCGCTGGGCTGGATCGCGCATCCCGAGTACCTGCTGTTTACCATCGGCGCGGCCATTGTCACGGCCTTCGTCGCTCGCTATCTGCACCATCTGCGCGCCATCTTCCTGCTGGTCGACGGACTGGGCCTGGTGGCGTTTTGCGTGATCGGCTGCGACATCGCCATGTCGGCCAAGATGCATCCGGCCATCGTCGTGCTGGCGGGGATGATCACGGGTGTCTTCGGCGGCCTGCTGCGCGATATCCTGTGCAACCAGATTCCCCTCGTGCTGCAGCGCGAAGTGTATGCCACCGTGGCGCTGTTCACGGGCAGCCTGTACGTGGGCCTGCTGTACTTCAAGGTCGACAGCTCGGTGGCGCAGCTGGCGTCCATCGGCGCCGGTTTCCTGTTCCGCTTCCTGGCGCTGCACTTCGAGTGGCGGCTGCCGAATTTCAATGGCGACCGCATACGGGGTTTTGAATAAGGTAAAACGCTGCGTGATTATTTTCACGCGCCTTTAACCCCTTTTTCTGCGCCGCTGCGTTTCATGTTGGACACCCCAGCCAACCGGAGAAGAAGCGATGTCCAGCGCCCTCAAAATTACATTCATACTGTCCCTGCTGCTGTCGGCAGGCAGTCACGCCGCCGGCACGGCGCCGCGCAAGACCCTGGCGCCGTTCGCCAGCGAGCAGGCCTTGAACAGCTACCTGCAGCAACTGCAGGCGCGCCAGGCGGCCTTGCTGCGGGAGCAGCAGAAACTGCAGCGCGCCACGGCGCAGTCCATGTCACCTGCGTGCACGGCGCGCTGCCCATCCGCATCGACAAC
>NZ_LRIB01000009.1:0-3998 GCF_001758715.1 Janthinobacterium sp. HH104
GCCGTCAACCTGCTGGACCCGTGGTATCAGGAAGACACCAATCTGGTGGCCATCGTCGGGCGCAAGCTGTTGAACGACAAGTATTTTCCACTGGTCAACACCAAGCAGGCGCCCACGGAAACCCTGGCGGCCGACATCATCATCAGCCAGAAACGTATCGGCGGCTTGCCGGCCGCGCGCGTGCCCTTCTTCCCCGATAACGCCATCCTGATTACCCGTTTCGACAATCTGTCGATCTACTTCCAGGAAGGCGCGCGCCGCCGCCGCGTCGAGGACGTGCCCAAGCGCGACCGCATCGAGAACTACGAGTCGTCGAATGACGCCTACGTGATCGAAGACCTGGGCCTGGCCGCGCTGGTGGAAAACATCGAGCTGAAAGACAAATAATGGCCAACCAGTCCCCCGCCCTGCGCCACCGCGCGCGCATGCTGGCCGAGCGCACGGCCGGCGCCGCCGCGCCGCAGGGCGTCACCACCGGCACGGCTTACGATTTGATGCTCTACAAGCTGTCCGATGACCGCCGGCGCCTGAAATCCATCCAGTCCGTGGAACGCAAGATCGAGGTCAAGGCCACCTTATTGCCGGATTACGCGCAGTGGATCGACGGCGTGCTGGCCGGCGGCAAGGGTGCGCAGGATGACGTCTTCGCCACCCTGCTGGTGTGGCACATCGACACGGGCGAATACGACCGCGCCCTGGTCATGGCCGCCTACGCCTTGGAACACAAGTTCACCCTGCCCGACACCTACAGCCGCGACATCGCCACCCTGATGCTGGATGAGTTTGCCGAAGGCTACCTGCACGGCAAGCTGGCCGCTGATCCGCAGCACGCGGCGCAGGTGCTGGGCACCGTCGAACAGTTGACGGCCGCCAGCGACGCCCCGGACCAGGCGCGCGCCAAGCTGCACAAGGCCATCGGCCTGGCCCTGATCGCCGTGCTCGATCAGGCCAACGACACGGACATCGCCCCGGCGATGGTGGCGCAAGCGGAAAACGCCATGGCCCAGCTGAAGCGCGCCCGCGCCCTGTCCGAGTCGTGCGGCGTCAAGAAAGATATGGAACGGCTGGAGCGGCGCATCAAGCGCGCGGCCGGTTCCACGTAAAGAGCATCCCCCGCAGCACGGCGGCACGGGGGGATTCTGGCCAAACCTTTGACCTGATGAACCCCGTCCACCGCCCCATTATTGAAAGCGCCCCGTATGTCCTTCATGGCCCTGCCCCCGTCAATCCCGCCTGGCACCGCCACTGCGCCGCCAGCGCCTGCCCCTGGCGTCGTCGAGAACGACGGCTGGTTTCCCGACATCCTGCTCACCGATATGCGCGACGCCATGCGCCTGGATGGCACCGTCACCGACGCGCGCCTGGTGCAAGCCGTGGTCGATGCCATCCTGCAGGTCAACCGAGAGCTGGCCGACTGGCAGGGCAAGCAGGCCGCTGCCGGTATCGCCGCCCTGGTGGACGTGCCAGCCGCGCGCATCAACCGCGAATCGCGCTTGCTGGCGCAGTACCGGCGCGCCGTCTACAGCACGGCGAAAGCCGACCTGATCGAGCGTTACCGCGACTACGACAGCACGGCCACGTCCGTCAGCGACAGGAAAAGCATGGAGTGGCTGGACGAGGCGCCAGGTGCGCAGCGGCGCAATGCGCAATGGGCCATCGCCGATATCGTCGGGCGCACGCACCTGACTGTGGAATTAATCTGATGCAGGTGCGCACGCAGCAGCACGACACGGTAGACGCCCTGGTGTGGCGCTACCTGGGCGACGGCGCTCGATACGTCGAGCACACCCTGGAAATGAACCCCGCGCTGGCGCGCCATGGCGCCGTGCTGCCTGCCGGCCTAGTCGTCACCCTGCCCGAGCCGGCGCCCAGCACGGGCCAGGTGGCTGCAGCCGATCTTGTGCAGCTATGGGATTAACGCAGCAATCCACCTTTTTACCCTCATGAAAAATCTATCTACCCTCTCACCGGAGAATCAAGCAATGTCCGCAGAATCGTTTGGTGGTTTCGCCACCCTGGTCAAACTGTACGGCTTCAAGGCGGCGCTGGGCATGGTCGGCGCGGCCATGCTGTACATCGTGCTGCCGCCGCTGAACGCCGACGGCACCTTCAACAAGGGCGAATTCGTCGCCCGGCTGGCATGCGCGGGCGTGTTCTCGTGCCTGCTGGGCGGCACCGTCTACCAGCTGCTGTGCGCCCAGCTCCCCGCCATCGGCGCCATGGTCAACGCCTCCGCCATCGATCTGATCGTGGGCGCGCCCGGCTGGTGGGTATCGCGCGCCGTGGCCCTGTGGTTCCAGCGCCGCAGCGACAAGGACATCGCCGAGCTGGTCAAAGACGCGAAGGAACACTGATGGCAACCACCGACAACCCGCTGATCGCGCGCGTCATCGACGCCATCCTGCGCGCCGAAGGCGGCTACGTGAACGACCCGGCCGACAAAGGCGGCGAAACCAATTACGGCATCACCGTGGCGGTGGCGCGCGCCAACGGTTACATGGGGCCAGTACGCGATCTACCCATGACCGTGGCGTGCGCCATCTACACAGCCCGCTACATCACGGAACCGAAGTTTGACCAGGTGCTAGCCATCCATGCCGGCATTGGCGCCGAAGTGATCGACACGGGCGTCAACATGGGGCCGCACCGCGCGGCCGAGTTCCTGCAGCGCTGGCTGAACGGTTTCAATGACACGGGCGCGCGCTATCCCGCCCTGTTCGTCGACGGCCGCCTGGGCGCGCAGTCGCTGGGCGCGCTGGGCGCTTTCCTGAAATGGCGCGGCCAGGATGGCGCCGCCGTGCTGCTGTGCGCCTTGAACGGCCTGCAGGCGGCGCGCTACCTGGAAATCACCGAGGCCAACAAGACCCAGCGCCGTTTTCTATACGGCTGGATCAAGGAACGGGTGGCCATGTGACAACGACTACTTGGCGCCCGCTGGCTGCCTGCCTGCTGTGTGGCGCCCTGGTCGGTTGGACCGCGCAGGGCTGGCGCAAGGATGCCAGCATCGCCGCCCTGCAGCGGGCAGCCGCTATCCAAACATCCACCGCCGCCACGCAACTCGCCCAGGCCACCGCCCGCGTGCTCACCCTGGAGCGCGCCGCCGGCACCACCCTGGCGCAGCGCGCCGACCACCTCACCCAGGAGCAAACCCATGCGAAAACCGAGCGTGACCGTTTTAACGATGACCTGCGCAGCGGCGCTGTGCGCCTGTCAATCCCCGTCTCCGGCGGCCAGTGCGCCGCCATTGCAGATTCCACCGATGCCGCAGGCCATCGGCACCAAACGCGCGCCGAACTTAACCCAGCGACTGCGGCAGCTCTTGACGCCATTGCCGGCGACGGCGACGACGCCACCCGCCAACTGAACGCCTGCATCGACGCCTACAACACCGTGCGAGACACCTACCATGTACAAGCCGAATAGCCTGCGCCAGCACCTGGCCGCCGCCATCCCCGACCTGCAGCGCGATCCCGACCGCCTGCTGGTCTTCGCCGACGAGGGCAACGTGGTGGCGTCGGCCACCGCCTCCCTCTCCTTCGAATACCGCTTCAAGCTTAACCTGATCGTCACCGATTACGCGGGCGACGCCGACGCCATCATGGTGGCCCTGATCGCCTGGCTGAAAGTTCACCAGCTCGACCTGATGGCCAACGAAGAAACGCGCAAGCACGGCATTGCCTTCGAAGTGGATTTCAACAACCATGAAACGGTCGACATTTCCATCAAGCTGGACCTGACCGAGCGCGTGGCCGTCAAGGCAGGCGAGGCGGGCCGCCTGGACATCAAGCACCTGGCCGAGATACAGCACATGCCGGCCTATGCGGACGAGTTCTGGAAGCTGTACGACGGCGAGACGCTGCTGGCCGAATGGCGCACGCCCGAGGCGACACCATGAGCGACGACCTGCACGCGCTGGAAGCTTGGGCCGGGGCGCTGCTGGCCAAGCTGCAGCCGGCCCAACGCCGCGCCATCAATCACAAGGTGGCCATCGACCTGCG
>NZ_LRIB01000010.1:0-1142 GCF_001758715.1 Janthinobacterium sp. HH104
AAAATGGCAAAAGGTAAATTCGAACGGACCAAGCCGCACGTCAACGTCGGCACCATCGGCCACGTCGACCACGGTAAAACCACGCTGACCGCTGCAATCGCAACGGTTCTGTCGAAGAAATTCGGCGGCGAAGCTAAAGCATACGACCAGATCGATGCAGCACCAGAAGAAAAAGCGCGCGGTATCACGATTAACACCGCCCACGTCGAGTACGAAACGGAAACGCGTCACTACGCGCACGTTGACTGCCCAGGCCACGCCGATTACATCAAAAACATGATTACCGGTGCAGCCCAGATGGACGGCGCGATCCTGGTGTGCTCCGCAGCTGACGGCCCAATGCCACAGACCCGCGAACACATCCTGCTGGCCCGCCAAGTTGGCGTTCCATACATCATCGTGTTCCTGAACAAGTGCGACCTGGTCGACGACGCAGAGCTGCTGGAACTGGTTGAAATGGAAGTGCGCGAGCTGTTGTCGAAGTACGAATTCCCAGGCGACGACCTGCCAATCATCAAAGGTTCGGCACGTATGGCGCTGGAAGGCAAAGAAGGCGAAATGGGCGTTGACGCAGTGCTGCGTCTGGCCGATGCGCTGGATGCTTACATCCCAACGCCAGAGCGCGCTGTTGACGGTGCTTTCCTGATGCCAGTGGAAGACGTGTTCTCGATCTCGGGTCGTGGTACCGTTGTGACCGGTCGTATCGAGCGCGGCATTGTCAAAGTCGGCGAAGAGATCGAAATCGTCGGTATCACCGATACCGTCAAAACGACTTGCACCGGCGTGGAAATGTTCCGCAAGCTGCTGGACCAAGGTCAAGCTGGCGACAACGTTGGTCTGCTGCTGCGCGGCACCAAGCGTGAAGACGTGCAACGTGGTCAAGTTCTGGCCAAGCCAGGCTCGATCAAGCCGCATGCACACTTCACCGGCGAGATCTATGTTCTGTCGAAAGACGAAGGCGGCCGTCATACGCCATTCTTCAACAACTATCGTCCACAGTTCTACTTCCGTACGACGGACGTAACTGGTTCGATCGAGTTGCCAGCAGACAAAGAAATGGTCATGCCAGGCGATAACGTGTCGATCACCGTCAAGCTGATCAACCCGATCGCGATGGAAGAAGGTCTGCGCTTCGCTATCCG
>NZ_LRIB01000011.1:0-3385 GCF_001758715.1 Janthinobacterium sp. HH104
GCGCCGGCCAGCGTCACCGTCACCGTGCTGGCCAACAACGACACAGGCATCGCCGACGCCGCGCTGCTGGCCACCGTGGCGCGCGCGCTCAACGCCGAAGATGTGCGCCCCCTGGGCGACCGCTTGACGGTGCAGGCCGCCCAGGTCATTGATTACCAGATCGAGGCCACCTTGTTTATCGGCGTCGGCCCGGAAGTGCCGATTCTGCTGGACGCCGCGCACGCCAACGCCGTGCGCGTGTCCCAGCCGCGCCGCCCGCTGGGACACAGCATCTACCGTTCCGCCTGCAGCGCCGCCGTCCACGTCGAAGGCGTGCGCAAGGTCGTCTTGACCAGCCCGGCGGCGGATATCGAACTGAACGCCACCCAGGCCGCGCGCTGCACGGCCATCAAGCTCAATGTCGTGGTGCGCGATGAATAAGCTCGTGCCCACGCTGCCGCCCAACACTACCGCGCTGGAACGCGCCATTGCCGTGGCCTGCGCCGAGCTGGTCAACGTGCCCGTGCCGCTGCGCGACCTGTGGAATGCCGACCGCTGCCCCATCAATCTGCTGCCGTTTCTGGCCTGGGCCTGTTCCGTCGACCGCTGGGACGACGCCTGGCCCGAATCGATCAAGCGCGGCGCCATCAAGGCATCCTATTTCATCCACAAGCACAAGGGCACGATTGCCGCCGTGCGCCGCGTGGTCGAGTCCCTGGGCTATTTGATCCGCATTACCGAATGGTGGCAAACCACGCCGGCCGGCGTGCCGGGCACCTTCCGCCTCGATGTCGGCGTGCTCGACACTGGCATCACCGACGCCATGTTTCAGGAAATGGAACGCCTGATTGCCGACGCCAAGCCTGTCAGCCGTCACATGACGGGCCTGGCCATTTATCTGGAAAGTCGCGGCAACGTCTACGCGGGCGCTTGCGCCTACCACGGCGACAGCATGACCGTGTATCCCTGGATCGCGGAAACCATCGAAGTGCGCGGCACGCTGTTACAAAGCGGCGCATCCCATACCATCGACACTCTCACCATCTATCCATGAGCACATACTTTGCCATCCTGACCGAAGTGGGCGAGGCCAAGCTGGCCAACGCCATCGCCCTGGGCCAAACCCTGAAACTGAAAAACCTGGCCGTGGGCGACGGCAACGGCAATCTGCCCATGCCGGTCCGCACGCAAAAGACGCTGGTGCGCGAGGTGCGCCGCGCCGGCCTGAACCAGCTGAGCATCGACCCGGCCAACAGCAGCCAGATCATCGTCGAGCAGGTTCTACCCGAGGACGTGGGCGGCTGGTGGATACGCGAAATCGGCATTTACGACGAGGCCGGCGACCTGTGCGCGGTGGCCAACTGCCCGCCCAGCTACAAGCCCCTGATGGCCGAGGGTAGCGGGCGCACGCAGGTGGTACGCATCGTGCTGATCGTCGCCAGCACGGCCGCCATCGAGCTGAAAATCGATCCGTCCGTCATCCTGGCCACCCGTAAATATGTCGATGACCAGGACATTACCGTGCGCGCTTACAGCGACGCGCAACTGGCCAAGCACTTGGCCGCTGTTGATCCTCACCCGCTGCTGGCCAAGGTCGCTTATGTCGATCAGCAGGACGCCAGCGCACGCGCCTATGGCGATCAGCAACTGGGCAAGCACCTGGCAGCTCTTGATCCGCACCCGCTGCTGGCCAAGGTCGCGTACGTCGACCAGCAGGACACCAGCGTACGCACGTATGGCGATCAGCAGCTGGCCAAGCATCAGGCTGCGGCCGATCCGCATCCGCTCCTGGCGAAGGTCGCCTATGTCGATCAGCAGGACACCAGCGCACGCACCTATGGCGATCAGCAACTGGCAAAACACCAGGCTGCAGCTGATCCACATCCGCTCCTGGCCAAGGTCGCCTATGTCGATCAGCAGGACGCCAGCGCGCGCAGCTATGCCGATCAGCAAGACGCCAAGCACTTGGCCGCCCTCGATCCGCACCCGCAATACAGCATGAAGGAAGTGCCGGCGTTGCCGAAAGCTGACGCGTCGAAAAAGCTGGCCAGTGCAGGGTTTGTGCAGCAAGAGCTGGGCAATCTTGCAGGCATCTCGGATTTTCCTGTTTCCCGTACGCTGACCGTCGCTGATTTTGGCAAGGCTTACTACTTCAGCAATGGCTCCGTGATGGCCACCCTGCCTCGTCCCGACAGTTTCGCCAGCGGCCAGATTATTGGGCGCCAGGTCAAGTTTTTTGGTTTCAACAAGATCGCCGGCACCATCGCACCGGCCGCCAATGCCGTGCTGCGCTGCGATGTGGCCAACCTCCCATCGATGATCGTCAAGGCCGGCCAGTCGGTGTCATTGGTGGCCATCACGGCAGATACATGGCAAGCCATCGACTCGACTGCCGAGCTGTGGCGTAACGCCGACTTCACGCCACACTTGGCCAGCACAGGAAGCCAGCCCTTGCCGGGCGGCTTCATTCTGCAATGGATCGCTGCCGCCAATGCCGGCGGCAGCGGCACGGCAGCCGATACGCCTTACGACATGGCTTTTCCCAATGCCGTCGTCGCTGTTTCCGCCATCCATATCGGCAGCGATACGTCCGTCAACATCACCGTCGATGGCGCAGCCCCCAACAAGCTGGCCGGCGTACGCCTGCGCAGCAACTACACCAACGGCGCCAGTGTCATGGCCTATGTCTTAGCGATTGGATACTAACAATGCGTAATTTCTACTCGATGTCCACAGGCGGCTTCTACCCGGAAAGCAAGCGGGCGGTCTATGAAATGGCAGGAACTTGGCCGGAGGATGCCGCTGCCGTTACTGCGGAAGAAGAAGCGGCCCTGCGGGCATCCACGCTGGTGGACGAGTCCTTTGCCGTCTTGTCAGCACGCTACTTCGACAGCGTGCGCACCACGCGCGAGGTCGTGCTCAACCGCCTGGCCGGCATCGGCATGGCAGCGCTGGCAAATGACGACGCTGCCACCGTACAAGCCATCCACCTGGCACGCGCTGACCTTCTCGACATCACAAGCTGCGCCGCCGTGGTCGCCGCGCAGAACATCGCGGCGCTGCAAGCAGCCGTCAGCGCTGAATACGCACGCATCGCGGCCACCTTGCCCGACGAGGGGCGGCGCGCCTTCACCGACGCCGGCATCACGCTGGCGGCGCCTGTCACCTCGTAACGCCTCACCCACGCCCCATTCACCACCTACCAGGAGAACAATTTTGGCCACCGACTACCACCATGGCGTACGCGTCATTGAAATTAACGAGGGTTCGCGCCCCATCCGCACCGTGTCCACCGCCGTGCTGGGCCTGATCGCCACGGCCGACGATGCCGACCCGGCCGCTTTCCCGCTCGACACGCCCGTGCTCGTCACCAACGTGCTGGCCGCCATGGGCAAGGCCGGCAAGA
>NZ_LRIB01000012.1:0-1949 GCF_001758715.1 Janthinobacterium sp. HH104
ACTTGGCCAGGCCGGCCAGGTTGACGGGCGGCTCATACCAGTGGCCGTTCTTCCAGCATTCGAAGCAATCGAGAATGTCGGCGTGCTCGAGCACGGGCGTCGGGTCGCCGAAGGAAAAAGCCTCGATGCCGGCGGCGGCCGGCGCCGTGGCCGCTGTTGATGGCGCGCCCTCGGCCTGCTGGCCGCGCGCGCGCATGTGTCGTGCTTTGCTCAAGAATAAATCTCCATGAAAGAGTGGTGGTTGTCGGTGGTACCTTCGAATGGCTCGTGATCGAGGGCATGCATGCAGGCCCACGCCAGATCGGCGTGGCCGGTTTCATCGCTGCGGCCGGCGACATACGTCACGTGCCGCCCGCTGGGGGTCAGGGTCTTGTGGATGGCCATGAACGATTGCGCAATGTCCGTCCAGCCGGCGTCAAACTCCAGCCGCCCCTTGCTGATGATGTTTTTGGCTTTCAGCACCATGCGGGTTTTGACTTCGGGCGAGTAATTCAGGGCCGTGACGGCCGGGAAGAAGCCACGCACGATGGGCAGCACGCCAATGCCCATGCCGGTCGTGTCGATGCCGATGTACTCGACGTTGTAGCGCTGGGTCATCTGGCGGATGGCGTCGGCGTGGTCTTCGAAACTCTGCCCGCGCCACTGGTGGCGCTCCAGGATGCGGAACTTGCCGCCGGCCGTCATGGGCGGCGCCAGCACCACGCAGCCGGCGCTGTCGCCGTTCAAGGCCGGGTCGTAGCCGATCCACACGGGCCGGTTGCCGAACGGGCGCAGGCCCAGCAACGGCTTGTAGTCGTCCCACTCCACCCAGGAATCGACCATGCAGCGCTGCAGCTCGGCCAGCGGAAAGACCGAGGCCGAGTCGTCGATAAAGTTGCACATCAGCAGATTGTCGAACTGGTCGGGGCTGTATTCGAAGTTGCGCAGTTCGTCGATGTCGAACAGGTTGCAGCCGCCGCGCTCGGCGTCCAGGATGGTGACGATCTGGCGCCAGATCTTGTCCTCGCCCGTAAAACCCGACGACAGGCGGCCATGGCTCACATCGATATTCACCTGGTCAGCCTTGGCGCGGCGTTTGTTGAACAGCTCACCCGTCCAGAACGGATAGGCCTGGTGCGTGGTCGAGGATGGCGTGGAAAAATAGGTCTTGCGCCACTTCTTGTGGATGGCCATGCCCGAGGCCACCTTGTTCAACTCCTGGAAATTCTGCGTCCAGAAGAATTCATCGAAGTAGAAATTGCCGTGGTAGCCCTGCGCCGTGCGCGCATTGGTGCCCAGGAAATACAGGTGCGCGCCGTTCGGCAGCACGATGGGGTCGCCCGTCAGCTCGATGCCGGCCGCCTCGCGCGCGAATTGCACGATGTATTGCTTGAAGACGTGCGCCTGGCTTTTTGAGGCGGACAGGAAAATTTGATTGCGCCCCGTCTGCATGGCGTCGGCAAGCGCCTCGCGGGCGAAATACCAGGTAGCGCCGATCTGGCGCGATTTCAAAATGGCGCGCGTGCGCTGGTCGCCGTTGCGATACCAGACCTTTTGATAGTCGAAGAGCGAGTCCTGGAAGGCGTCGAGCAGCTGGATTTTCTGTTCTTCGCTGAAGTCGTTGCGCGTCGGCTTCTTCTTCGGCCCGGCATTACGGTTCGCCAGTTTGGGGTTGAGATCGACCTCGTTGCCACCCGGCTGCTCATAGCGGCGCACGCGCGCCATCTGCACGATGGTGCGGGCGAGTAAATCGATTTCCTTGTAATCGCTGCCGCTCTTGACCTCTTTTTCGATCAGTTTCACCAGGCGCAGCTCGGCCGACGCCTCGACGTGCTCGATGGCCTGCGCCTTGTCCCATTCGTCGCGCAGCTTCCAGCTATTGATGGTGCTGCGCTTGAGTCCCAGGTGGCGGGCGATGGACGAAATGCGCCAGCCCTTCCAGTACAGGGCGCGCGCGGCGCGGCGCGGCT